>DASSZK010000274.1:0-3333 GCA_035702845.1 Acidimicrobiales bacterium | reverse complement strand
CCGCCTGATCGGCGAGCTCATAATCCCCGATCGGCTCCGGGAGAACCATCGGCGGGGTCTTGCTGCGGCTGCCGCCCGCACCCGCGAGACCGGCGAGATGATCGTCAGCGAATTGGCCGTCAGAGCACTGCGCCGCGATGGTTCGGAGCTACCTGTCGAGCTGACCGTGTGGTCCACGCAAGCAGCAGAGGGCGCCCTTCGGTTCAGCTCGTTCGTTCGGGATGTGACCGAGCGGCAGGCCCTCGAGGAACGGCTCGCTTACATGGCCATGCACGACGACCTCACCGGGCTCCCGAACCGGTACTTGCTGGCCGATCGCCTGAGCAGCGCGCTGGCTCGCGCCCGCCGGAGCCACGCGAAGGTCGGGGTCCTGTTCTGCGATCTGGACCGCTTCAAGGTGGTCAACGACAGCAGAGGACACTCAGTGGGCGACGAGGTCCTGCGGGAAGTGGCCGGCCGGCTCGCGAGGGCCGTCCGCTCCATCGACACCGTCGTGCGTTTCGGGGGGGATGAATTCGTGGTGGTCCTCGATGGTGTGGGCGACGAGATGGAGGCGTCACGGCTCGCAGAGCGGATCCGCGTCGCCTTGGCCAAACCGGTGGTGGTTGAGGGCCTGGTGATCCCGACCTCGGCCAGCGTTGGCATCGTGGTGAGTGACGGCAGCGGAGATGCCGAGCAGATCATTAGCGACGCCGACGCCGCCATGTACCGCGCCAAGGAGCAAGGGAGGGACCGGGTCGAGGTCTTCGATCGCGCGCTCCGCACGCGGGTGCAAGCGCGGCTGGACGACGAGCGGGCCATGCGCGTGGCCTTGGACAGTGGCGAGTTCCGGCTCCGCTACCAGCCCATCGTCGCCCTCGTCGACGGCGCAGTCGTCGGTGCTGAGGCGCTGGTGCGCTGGGATCGGCCGAACCGCGGACTGGTTGGGCCCGAGACGTTCGTGCCGCTGGCCGAGGAGACGGGGCTGATCGTCCCACTGGGCGAGTGGGTGATGGAGGAGGCGTGCGGGCAGCTGCGCCGGTGGCAGGAGGCCACAGGTGACCGACGCCTGTCGATGTCGGTAAACGTCGCCGCACGCCAAGTGACAGCCGGTGAGCTCGGCGCAGTCGTCCACAGGGTCTTGGACCGCACCGGTATCGACCCGGGCACGCTCACGCTCGAGCTCACCGAGAGCACCCTGATGCAGAACCTCGACCAGTCCAAGAGAATCCTCAGCGAACTGACCCGGGACGGGGTGCGCGTCGCGATCGACGACTTCGGTACCGGCTACTCGTCGCTGAGCTACCTCAAGAGCCTGCCGATCGCTACCTTGAAGTTGGACCGGTCCTTCATCGTCAACCTCGCCGGCGACCCTTACGACTCAGCCATCGTCCGAGCCGTGGCGACCATCGCCCGTGCCGTCGACCTCCGGGTCGTGGCCGAGGGGGTCGAGACGGCCGAGCAGGTCTCCGAGGCCCTCAAGCACGGCTGTGACTGGGCCCAGGGTTACTACTTCGCCCGCCCGATGGCTGCCAACGAACTCCTGTCGTTCATTGTGGTCGACTGACCCAGGCCCGACCAGCCACCGGGATCATCGACTCGATGGCGTTGGTGCAGGTGAGCATCTCGGCCAGGTTGCCGCCGACGCCTAGGCGGCGGCGGCGGAGCCTGAGCATCTCCTCCAGCCCTCGAGCAGGCTGGCCGCGGCGTCGGGTGGTCGGCCTTCAGCTCGGCTGCCATGCGCCGGGCGACCTTCTCTCCGAGCTCGGCGGGCCGGTGGCCCCGGACATTTCGTCTCTTATGCAAAATGCACCGTTGTACCAAGGCTTTTTCACCGAACACCTTGGCCACGCCGGCAAGGGGGTGACGCCCCTGGCCTAGAGCTAGTCCCCAGGGAACGCGTGGGCCGTCCTTGGGGACATCTCCTTGTCGTGCACCGGGATTTCGCGTGGCCGTACCTGGGGAGAACCCATGGCCATTACCGGGGAAAAGAGGTGGCCGCCAGTGGGGAGAAAGGGGTGGCCATTGCCACCGTGGACGGCCACCCGCTCATCGCACGCGGCTCCGCATCGCAGTTAAGGCACTTAGCGAAAACTACGAACATATCCCACCGCTGATGTTGCCTGGGAGGCGCGCGAGCTTCACTCCGCACGGCGCTGGACCGATCGAACAGTGTGCACGTCCAGGTTGTAGTGGCTGTCTTGTATGGTGCAGCCGCGCTCGCCGCTGGCGCCACTGGTTGGTATGTCATGTCCCGGCGCGCCCGCTCGCCTCTCACCCGTCCCATGCTGACGATCCTGGGGGGCATCGCCGAATGGTCCCTCACCGCAGCCGCCACGGCATTGTCCGCCGACCTGGCCTGGAAGACCGCATGGGACGCCGCCGTGTACCTCGGGGTGGGAACTACCGTCATCGGATTTCTCTGGTATTCGGCGGTCTTCGCCGGCTATGCATGGCCAAAAGGGCGCTGGGTATGGACGGCTCTCGCCGCGGAGCCCGTAATGGCGGCGACCGCCTGCGCCACCAACGGCTTGCACCACTTGTTCTACAGCTCGGTCAGCCAACTGCCCAGCGGGGTCTACGCCGTCACTATCGGGCCACTGCTTTGGGCGCACGCCGGCTACAGTTTCGCGCTTTGTGCCCTGGCTGTAGGGATGGTGGTGCGTTCGTCTTTTCGTAGCGTCGCCGCCCACCGACGGCTTTCCTGGCTGCTGCTCGGGGGCGCCACCGTGCCACTGTTGGCCAACTTCGGCTCCTTCCTGGCGGCCAGCGTGATCGATGCCACACCGATCGGGTTCCTCGTTGCCGCCGGGGTATTCCTGACCGCCGAGAGGCGCGGGTCCAAACTGCGGCTCGTACCTCTTGCGGCGCAGCAGGTCTTAGCCGCTCTTACCGATGCCGTGGTGGTCATCGACGACAGCGGTCGGGTCCTGGACGCCAACCCTGCCGCGCGCCAGCTCTTAAAAGCACTCGCACCCTCAGTGGCTGAGCACCCTGTAGGGCTTCTCTGGCCGGACGTTGCCGGGCCCCACCTAGGGAGCGCCCTCAGCGGTGCTTTGGCGGGGCGCGCCGGGATTAAGGTCGCCGGCAGGGCGACGGGCCCGCGACCGTTCAGGTCATCGGTCATACACGCCGCTGACCAGGCGTTCGACGTGCGTGTGCTCCCCATTGAAGCCGGCAAGCAGCAGGCCATGGGCCATGTGATAGTCGTTAGAGACGTCACGGAAATGGAAAGACTGAGGACAGTCTTGGCGGAGCAGGCCTTAAAAGACGGCCTTACCGGTGCCTACAATCGCCGCTACCTCATGCAGGCATTGGGGCCGGCGGCCGAGCACGCACGGGCGAGGGGCGAAC
>DASSZK010000211.1:0-11474 GCA_035702845.1 Acidimicrobiales bacterium | reverse complement strand
CACCATCGGCCAAGAACCGAGCGCATGCCCCCGCGCTCCCGGCGAGGGCCACCCAAAGAAGGCTGAGCTCTTTCATTGCTCGTCCTCGATGTCGAGGTCCGGGTCCACAGGCAGTCTCGAGGTGCTCATCGTGGCGCCCACCGCCCCTGCCGCTATCCCGGCAGCCGCTGCCACAATCCCCCCGGTCACCGACACTGCCAGGTACAAAGCGCCTGTGCCCCATGCGCCGTGCCTGCCCAACTGGACGGTCTCGACGGCGAGAGTGCTGTAGGTCGTAAACGCTCCGCAAAAGCCCGTACCGGCAAACAGCCGCACGCTACGCCGCCAGCCGCGGTCGCCACCCGACCGTACGAGGGCTTCCAGCAGGAGCCCGAGCACGAAAGAGCCGGAAAGGTTTATAGACATCGTGGCTATTGGGAAGCCGCCCGTCGGCGTCGGCCACGCTTGAGATATGGCATAGCGCGAGGCGGCGCCCAGGGCGCCCCCACACAGCACACTGACTAGGGCGGCGGGTCGGGTGTGCGGCGCTGGGGCCGGTGTGCCGCCGGCTCGTGAAGTCTCAACTCGGGTAATGATCCGTCCTCCGTAGTCAAGCCGCCGGTGGCGGCGCTTGGTTGCGGTAGGGGTCATCAGCCCGGAGGGCGGTTTCGGCGGACTCCATCGCCTGCCCAAAAGATTAGCCGAGAGCGGGCAGGGGCGGTCCATTTGTCTCTACATGTCGCCCTCCACGCAGGAGCCCGTCGCCGAGCCCCCCGTCGCCGCGCGCACGGCCGCAGAGCGCACGGCCGCAGAGCGCACGTCTTGTGGCATGAGGAGCAAGACCGGCCGCAGCTCCTCCCAGCCGGGCTCCTTGCAGCGCTTGGCAAACTCGACATGATCGCGGTTCACCGGGTGGTCGAGGTCCAGCTGCGCGCCGCCCTCGCCGTAGAGGCTCAGATGGTAGAGCCACTCTGCACCGTCTGCGTCGGTGTGGCGGAAGGTGGCCTCGAGCGCCATTTTTTCGCCCGGCAAAGTTCCCAGGCACTCGGGATACCGTTCGTGCAGCATCGCCATCCAGCGCTCGGTCTCGTCCGCCGCACCAGGCAGTAGCCGGGCCCGGCTGAGCTCAACGCGCATGCCGGGGGGTACCGAAGGTGGCATGGGCCACGACTTGGCATCCGACGTCATGGCCCAATCATGTCGTGGCTGGTGCGCGTACATGCAACAGGAGCGGTGAAGCGATTAGAAGCGCGGTGCCCGGGGCTTGAAGGGCCGATAAGCCCCGGGCCCGGCTCCTCAAGGGGCAGTTTCAGGGAGTGAGCGAGACGTCGTCCACGTATACGTTGCCTTGCCCGTACCAACCGTGTACCCAGATGCTCACCGACGTAGTGCTGGCGCCGGTGGTGAACGTCGTCGAGAGTTGGGCCCAGCCCGAGCTCGAAGTCCAGTTGCTGGTGTCGCTGGTCCCCGTGCCCGTGTCGCCCAGGTAGGCGTAATTGCCCTGCACCCAGGCCGACAACGTGTAAGTCGTGTTGGGCGACACGGCCACCGTTTGCGAGCACTGGGCGTCGTCGGAGCTGGTCGGTGCTTCTTGCAAGGCGTACGTGCCGGAATGCACGGGAGAGGTCACGACCGAGCCGGTCCCGGCGTCGCACGACCAAGGCGCCAGGCTGCCCGTCTCGAAACCACCGTTGGAGACCGTGCCCGTGCCGCCCCCGCCACCAGCGGGCGCGGTCGTCGTCGTGGCGCTTGGGGCGGTCGTCGTCGTCGTGGCGCTCGGGGCTGTCGTTGTCGTCGCGCCTGTTGCCGTAGTAGTTGTGGCTGGGGCGGTCGTTGTGGTCGTAGCCGTGCCGCCTCCGCTCCCGCACGGCCCGTCGTCAGTCCACACGCCGGCCGGGCCGCCAGGGGTATCCCCTTGGGTCCACCACTTGGCCGTCCAGTCGTCGCCGTTGTAGGAGACCTCGTCACCGCCCGTGTAGACCGTGCTGGAACTCCAGGCGGGTGCACACCCGCTGGTGCCGCCGCCACTGCCGCTCGACGTGGTGGTCGTGGTCGAGGGTGACGTCACAGATGCCTGTTTCGAGAACGCAACGGCGTAACTGGTGAAGTCCCACGAGTTTTGCGGGACACTCGAGCATTCGCTCGAAAGAGAACCGTTGTTGCTTGGCGGGTTGCATTGGCGGTCCCGGTTGGCGTCCCAGAAAGTGAAGCGCCCCAGCCCGTTCTGCTCGGCAAAGTTGAGTACCGTCTGGAAATCTGACTGGTAGAAGTACTCGCCCGAGTCGGTCCGCCCGTTCATACCCGAGAAACCTTCGTGGGCGTACGCGTAAGCACTCGACCAACCGAACGTGTTCACGAGCATCGTGTTGAAATCCTGCAGGGCGGTCACCTGCGACGACCCGCCGCTGAAGCCGCCGTCAAAGGGCATTATGGAGAAGGCGTTGGGCGTATAGCCGAGCGACTTCGCCTCGTTTAGCAACTGCTGGCCGAAATAGCCCGTGCCCGAGGTTGTGCCCGGGAGTGTTACCGTCTCGACAAGGCCGGGGTTGTCCTGCTGCAGTATCTGGGCCGCGCCCAGCTCGTTGGCTATGGCCGTGGCGTTCTCGTACTCGGGCTCCTCCAAGTCGAAGTCCACATAGTGCAGCCCGTACTGGTTGATGACCTGCTGTTCGGCCGCAGCGGTGGCCTGCGCGCTGCCGCATACCTGGCCCAGCTTGGTGCCCCCATAGCCGCCGAAGGAGACACCGACGTCGCCACCGGCCGCCCTGATGGCCGAGACGATGGGGCCGATCTGTGTGTCCGTGCTGACGGGATCGTCACCGTTCCATGAAGGAGTGCAGCTGGTGCCGCCGTCCGCCAGTACGAACGCAAGTACGAACGCTTTTACGCCGGTAGCCGACATCGCCTGCGTTAGGTCTGGGCCGGCGCTGTCGGGTTCATATGCGTAGGGCGCTCCCAGGTACCAGTTGGGCGTGAGAGCCGTTGAAGCGTGGGCCGCCTGTGCCGCCACCACAGAAATAGACGTCGCGGCCATGGCCAAGGTGGCCAGGACTGAGAGCCTGGCTCGTGTTCTCAGCAAGTGTGTTGTCCCCCCTGCTCGGGGCACGCACGCCCGAAGCCGGTCGGGTGCCCCCCGGCATGCCGCGCCCATTGGTCTAGACCATAATGGTCTAGACCAAAACCTTACCCGACGGGACGCGTTATGTCTAGGGCCCAATTAGGCGGCCTGAACTGGCTCATTGCTCCAGTTCGTAGGTCGCGGTCACCTGTGCTTGGAACTGTTCGGTACCGGGCTGGACAGGCGTGGACGGCGCTGTCGAGGCTGTCCCTGCCGCACGGAAAAGCATCTCCGGTTGCGGTGTGGGGGCGCTTGACTGGTCCTGTAGTGAACAGAGCGGCCCTAGGGCCAATCCGTCCGCACCTGCCATCTGCGTCGCAAGGCTTGCGGCTTGGCGTACCGCCGCCGCCCGAGCGAGGGCAAGGACGACGTCTTGGTGCTGTACGGAGAAAGTCACACCCTGTACCTGTGCCGAGTTGCCGGCAGCGGAGACGGCAGCGTCGATTATCGAGCCGGCTTTGGCGAGCCCGTTAACCGTGACGGTAACGGTGTCATCGACCTGGTAACCCGTTATGTTCCCACTGTTGTCGTAGGACGGTTGCAGGCTGATGCCGGACGTTTGCAGGTCCCTTGAGGGGACACCCTTGTGCTCTATAGAGGTTATGAGGGCTTGCGCTTTGGTGGCGTTCTTGGCGAGGGCGCTCTGGGCTGAGCCCGCTTGAGTATGCACGTTGACGGTGAGGGTCATCTGGTCAGGCACGGCCGACGACGTGCCCGTGCCTTGCACGGTGACTGTCGAAGCCGCTTTGGAGCAAACGAGGGGGGTGAGCTTTGTCGAGACCGAAGCCAGGGCGACTTGGTTGACTTTGCCGGTCTGGGGGCCAGTCTTTTGCCCTCCGGCACTGGCAGGAGCGCCGGCGGCAGTCCCTCTGGCTGAGCCGGCCACGCTGAGAGCCCCGGCGCCAACGCCTCCGCCCGCTAACACCGCTGCTGCGGCTACCCAGCGTGCCCTTGCGTGCATGTTGTCGTCCTCCTGGTCTGTTCGCCGCCCACGTGATGTGGGCCGGGGCCGAGGCCGGGTTGGCCGCGTCCACCAGGTGAGTGCGCTGGCGCCATCGCGATCAACCGCGCCCGTTGCACGGGCGGGACGGTCGCCCGCGGGAAGAGCCGAAGAGAGGTCCTACTGGCCCACGTAGACGAGCGTGCCGACAGGGTCCATCTTCCACACCACGGCGGCGTCGGAGATGGGTAGCTCCACACAGCCGTTGCTCTGGGGGTAACCGAACGCGGAGCGCCAATAACCGTGGACGGCGTCACCCCCGTTGAAGTACGCCACCCACGGCACACCCTGGACGTCGTAATGAGTGCCGTCCACATCCGTGCCGGCCATTGTCGTTGTCTGGAAGCGTTCGTAGACGGGGTAGGTGCCGGTGGCTGTAGCGGCACCGGGCACACCCGTGTTCGCCGGCGCTTGGTAGACGTCGGAGCCGTCTTGCCATACCACCAGGCGCTCGGGTAACGACTCGCTGACCATCAGGTAGTCGTAGTGTGCCGGGCCGATCTCCCGGTGGGCGACGGCTTCGGTCAGGGCCGCCCACACCTGCGGTCCGACAAACCCGTCTGCGGTCAGGCCATGGTCCGACTCGAACGCCATCACTGCGCCCCGCATGACCATGTTGTACTGGCCAGGTGCCCAATCGGCCACCAGGGACGCCGGCACGTTTGGGTAGCGCCAGCTAAACGTGCCCGGGCGCGCTGCCGTGCTCACGGCGTCAGGTGCCCTGGCCTCGGCACCGAGGGCGGGCGAGCCCCCCGCCGGCCGCCAGCGCAACGGCAGGTAGTGCAGCTCGGCTAGGAGTTGCTGCTCCCGGGTGACGCTGACGCCGGCCACCGTGAAGCTTGACTGGAACGCCGCCAACTTGGCGCTGGGTGCCGGTGCTGGTGGAGTAAAAGCAGTTGCCGGCGGTCCGCTCGGGTGCGGCGGGCTCACGAGTCGGGGGACTGCCAACGCTGGGGGGACCGTGAGGGTCTCGGTACGCCAAGGCTCGAGCTGGGCACTTGGTACGAAGGTCAGCTCTGTCCCGGACACAGACCAGCGGCCGGCGACCGGAGGCACAAGCGTCGGCATGGGCGCACCGTGCTGGGGCACACTGCTGAGGAGGACCTTTACCGTCGACCCGAGGGCCACGTCCTGCACGCCCGGGCCAGGCGAGACAGCCACCACTGTCGGCACGGGCCGAGGAGGCGTTGTGGTCGTCGTGGTCCCGACATCGTGGCCCACGTTGTGCGGAGTAGCGCTGATCGTCGCCTTCACCGGGCCACCGGAGGCACTCTGGGCGCTAAGAGCGGCAACGGCGGCCACGGCAAGCCCAGCGGTGCCGGCAGCCCCTGCACGCAGCAGTCGCAACGGCTTCTTCTTTTTCCCGTCCCGGTGCCCATGTTCCTCAGGTGTGGCGCGCACAGGCGGCCTCCTTCTCCCGGGCCAATTAAACCCGCCTGCTGGGCTTGGCGGCCCCCCTTTTTTTGTGCGCCGCTCACCTGGGCTCTTCGGAGACGAACCAGGGCCACCGTCACCTAAAGCCGAGCCCCCCCAATCCCGACACCCTCTACGTCGGATTTATGCACGGACCGGAGACCATGGCGAACGCAGCACGATCTTCCTGGTGGGGGCTCGTCCAGGCGGGACTTCTCGGCGCCAGGCGGCCACACAGGTCGCTCGTGGCGGCGGTCGCCGTCGTGCCCGCCCTGATCTTGCCACCGCTGTTCACCTCTCTTCCCACCGCCTCCGCGTCCGTTCCCCGAGCGGCCAGCTCGCCCGTACTGGCCAACCCTCCAAGCAATATCCCCCGGACCCAGGCGATGGAGCAGGCGTGCACTGGCGACGACGAAGCAGGCTGTGACGCCGCTGTAGTGAAGGGCATCGACGACGCCCGCGCTGCGGAAAGAGTACGGCCCTTACAGCTGCCCGCCGGTTTTGCTTCTCTGAGCACACCTGCGCAGCTGCTGGTGCTGGCCAACCTCGAGCGCACCGACCGGGGCCTTCCCGGCTTTAGCGGGCTGTCGAGCAGGTTGGATTCCCTGGCTGCACAAGGAGCGGCGGCCAATGCCGACCCGCAAGGCCCTGACGGCACCGATTGGGGGTCGAACTGGGCCGGAGGCGAGCAGACCGCCCTGCTCGCAGATTACGACTGGATGTACGACGACGGCCCCGGCTCCCCCAACCTGGACTGCCCCAAGGCCGGTAGTAGCGGGTGTTGGGACCACCGCGAAAATATTCTTTGGGACTACGGTCCGCACCCGTCCATGGGCGCCGCGGCCACGCGAGTGGACGGCGTGACCTCGATGACAGAGCTCTTCTCATCCGGTGCTCCGGGCGCGCTCGATACGGCCCTGCCGTCCAATGCGGGTGGCACCGGCGCCGGCGCTGCGCAACCCGCACCTACTACGGAGAGCCCGTCGGCGCGCAACCAAGTCGCTTCGTCCCCACAGGTGCCCGTGCCGCCTAAGCCGGCGGCGGCAGGCCCAGAATTGCACCCAGCGCACGTCTTTCACCCCCTGGCGATGCCGGCCGACGTCATGCCGTTGCGACTGCAGGTAAGCGGTGTCCCCGCCGTACCGGTTACTCGATTGATAACGCTGAGCGCACCAGTTTCAGGTTTCCGTCTGACACGCACCTTTGACAACTGAAGCGCCGGCACACGGCTCTTCAGGGCACACGGCTCTTCAGTCCGTGCCGGTGGCCAATGGGCTGCCCGCCATTGGGCCGCGGGCACTGGGCCGCGGGCACTGGGCCGCGGGCACTGGGCCGCCTGTCAGGGAGCTAGGCGAGCAGTCGGGCGGCCACGGCCCCCGCTAGCGATGCCAAGCGCGGGTGCGGCGGCACCAGGGGATCGGTGACCCCCTCGGTTAGAGCGCGCGCTGCGCACACCTCGCCGATGCATGCGGCGACCACGGCTCCGTCGTTGAAAGCAGCGAGAACGGCGTCCCATGTGCCGGCCTGGCGGCAACTCGCCGCAAGTACCTGCAGCTGAGGTGCGGCTGTAAAAGTGACCGCGCCCAGGGCCCCCAAGGTTATGTCCGTGGCGAGTTGCCGGGGGATATCGTCGCTGGTAGCGCTCATCGAATAGACGGGTATGGCCAGCAGCTCCGCACCGAGGCCCCGAAGCTCTTCGAGCGAACCCGCTGGATCCCCGTGGAGTTGCACGGCGACCTTGGAGCCAGCCGCACCATTATGCGAGAGGTAAGCGGCTATCTCCGCCATTGTTTCGTCCGGAGCCTTGTACTCGGCGTCGAGGCCCACTTTGCGTAGCTCGCCGAGGGCTTTGGCGCCACGGGCCACGATCGTCGTCCTAGCGGAAAGAGCGGCGACCAACCCGTCGAGCAGGAGCCGATCTCGGGCCAGGGAAAACCATGACCGCATGCCATAGCCGGTATTTGCCACCAAGTAATTGGGCGGGTTATTGACTAGTTGGCCTGTCATCTCTTCGAGCAGCGTCCAAGCGCCGGTCCCAAGGGCGTCGCCCTTTGCCGGAACCGTCTGTACCAACGGGTACATGGCGACCTGCAGGCCGTGCCGCTCAAGCAATAGAGCCTGCTCGTCGCGCCGGCGATCTGCGGTGACCGCAACGGTGGGAATGGTGGTCACCGGGCCCACATTAGGCGCCGCTCGCAGTGCCTCTGCGGGCCCCAGCGTCCCGGGCCCCAGCGTCCCGGGCCCCAGTGTCCCGGGCCCCAGCGTCCCGAGCCGCGCTGCGAAGCCTGGCGTGTTGCGCCTCCGTAAGGGCGGGTACAGGTCGCACATGAGTTACGCGCACAGCCAAGACCGTGACGCCGACCGGTTCGCACATCAAGCAGCTGCGACCGCCACGAGCCGCTACGGGACCGGCGACGGCTCGTCTGGCCTGGGGGATGCCCGGCAACCGGGAGAGCCAACGGTGTTCCTGCGGCCCCTGGCGTCGCCGGTGGCCCTCGGCTTCGGCGGCCTAGCGGTGGCCACGCTTATGTTGTCCGCTTACCAGTTGGGCTGGGTGCCTCCGAGCGAGGTCCATCAGGTGGCTTGGGCATTGGTCCTCTTTGCTGCCCCCGTGGAACTCGTAGCCTCGGTGTTCGGGTTCCTCGACCGCGACACCGTGATCGGCACGGGTATGGGCTTGCAGGCGGCCGCATGGCTATTGGCCGGGGTCGAGATGTTGCACACTGCTCCCGGTCAACGCAGCGCTGCCTTAGGCTTGTTCTTTTTCGTAGCGGCGGCGGCTTTGGTCCCATCTGTGTTGACCGCCGGCATGTCAAAAGGGGTCGCCGCCGGCGTGATGGCGACGACATCGCTGCGCTGGGTCATGACCGGCGTCTACGAACGCTTAGGAGACCACCCTTGGAAATGGGTGGCAGGCTGGACCGGTGTAGCACTGTGTGCCGTAGCTTTGTACGGCGCGATTGCCATGGAGCTTGAAGACCAACGGCGCAAGACGGTATTGCCCACACTCCGCTGGGGCAAAGGCCGTCAGGCGATGAACGGCGACTTTTCAGCCCAAGTGGCGCGTGTCCGCCACGAGGCGGGGGTGCGTGAGCAGCTTTAAGCCCGCCGTTGTGTTCATGGGGCTAAGCAGGCGCCTCCCACAGGCGCGCCTGGCCCGGTGTTGGACCGTCCAGGGGCCGGTAGTTGACACCCATAGCCGCCAGCCTTCGGAGATGTACCCCGAGCCGCTGCTCGAAGTCATCCCACCCCGCAGCAGCCGGTGACCACAACTTCTCCGAGAAGGCGCAAACCCTGGGGAAGTACATGTACTCGGCGTGCGCAGGAGTATTGACGTACTCGGTCCACAGCTGGCATTGGGCACCGATCACCCGCTCGGCATGTTCGCGCTCGAGCCCCTCTGGCACGGGCTCGAAGCTGTACGCCTTTTCTACGCTGATCGCCGGTCTTATTGCTACCGGTTCGCGAGGGTCGTCAGCGTACGACCAGTCGAAGTAGGCCCATGGCTCCGGTGCCATGACGACATCGTGGCCTGTCCTTGCCGCCGTCAACGCCACGCGCAGGGCTTCCTCGCCGCGCCACACGGTGATCAGCGCATTTTGTGGTGCCCCAGCGTCGAGGATCTCGTCCCAGCCCACGAGCGCTCGCCCATGGTCGGCCAAGAACCGGCCTATCTGGCTGGTGAACCAGCCTTGGAGGTGCTCGGGCCCGCCCAGGCCCAGCTCGGACGCGCGCGCTCGGGCGCGAGGCGATGTTTCCCACTGCCTGGTGGGGCATTCGTCCCCCCCGATATGGATGTAGCGAGAAGGGAAGACGCCCATGACTTCCTCGAGCACGTCGGTGCAAAAGCGTACGGTGCTGTCCTGCATGTTCAAGACGTCCTCACTTATGCCCCAGTTCGTGAACACCTCCAACTGCTCGCCGGTGTTGCCGAGCTCGGGGTAGGCGGCGATGGCGGCCCTCATGTGCCCCGGCATGTCGATCTCGGGGACCACGTTGACGAACCGGGCTGCGGCGTAAGCGACGATCTCTGCCAGGTCGGCTTTCGTATAGAAACCGCCATGGGGCGTCCCGTCGGTGCGGGCGTCGCGGTAATGGCCGAGGGGAGATTCGCGTCGCCACGCTCCGACCGCTGTAAGCCGCGGGTACTTGTCGATCTGGATCCGCCACCCCTGGTCGTCCGTCAGGTGCAGGTGCAGCGTGTTCAGCTTGTGAAGCGCCGCCAGGTCGACCAGGCGCAATATGAAGTGCTTGGGCATGTAGTGGCGCGAGACGTCGAGGCCCATACCTCGCCACGCGAACCTCGGCCGGTCCTCAACCCGAAGCCCGGGGACCTCGAGCACCTCGGGGCTCTTGCCGACCGGTGCCGCCCGCAGCAGGTCTGGTGGTAGTAGCTGCAAGAGCGTACGCGTACCGTAGAAGGCCCCAGCCGCCTCACTTGCCTCTATGCGTACACCGGTCGGGGTCGACGCGAGGCGGTAACCTTCGGGGCCCAGCCGGCCGTCGGTGTCCCGCACCGCGACCAGTTCGATGTTCGGAACCCCCGTCACCGCAGCGGCGCTGGTCACCGCTACGTCCCAGCCGGTGGCGGCGCTAAGTTCACGGGCCAGCAGCCGGGCGACCGCTCCACGCCCATCATTACCGTGCCCTCCCGTAGCCGGCTCGGGAGATGTGATGACCGCCGACCCGGGGCGCAACGCGCACCCGGCGTCATCTCGTTGCATGGACGCCGGCTCGGGGACGAGCCCGAGGACTTGTTGCTCGTTCATAGTGCACCCGCCAATGACGTAAAAGCCTCAGGCGATAAAGCGAAGATCCCAGGCGTTACCACCTCGCCGCCGCTCACGTTATCGTAACTTTGCTAAGCCCGGCCGGTGCGTCTGGGTCCCGCCCAAGGTGGCGGGCCAAAGCCAGTGCCAGTTGCTGCCCACGTACCACGGCGAGTACGGGGGAGAACGCCTCGGGCAGGTCTGCATCCCAGGTGAGGGCGCTGCCCTGCGCTGGCCCGCATAGACGCACATCGGCGCCACGCCGACGGAGGTCGCTCACCAGTTCGTGGACGTCCTCGCTCGCAGGCCCTGGGTGCGAGAAGGCGAGCACCGGCAGGCCGCCGCTGGCAATGGCGATGGGGCCGTGCCTAAGGTCGGCGGCCGAAAAGGCCGCACTGAAGCGCGATGTCGTCTCCTCCACCTTCAGCGCCACCTCGCAAGCGGCGCCGTAGAGTAACCCGCGAGCCACCGTCACCAAACGGTCGTGCTCGGCCAGCCAGTCCGCGAGTGCGGCTGCCGGCGCAGTGTCAGCCAACAGCCCGGCGACAGCCTCAGGGAGCCTGCCGGCCGCACCGTCGTCAATACCGACGCCCCCTAACGCCTCGGCGATGAGGGCGTAAGCCGCGATCTGGGCAGTGACGGTCTTGGTGGCCGGGACGGCCTTTTCCGCACCGGCGCCCAAAGCGACTACGACGTCAGCGGCCTGGGCCAGCGGGCTCGTGGTGTCGTTGGTAATAACCACGGCCCGGGCACCGGCTTTGGTCGCCGCCTCTACGACCGAGGTGATCTCGGGCGTCCGGCCTGACTGGCTTACGGCCACGACCAGGTAGCCCGAGAAGTCCGTGGTCGAGTGGTACAGGTTGTAGATGCTCGGCGACGCCGAGGCGACGGGCCGGTGAGTGGCCATCTCCAGCAGGTACCGGCCGCAGGTAGAGGCGTGGTCGGACGAACCGCGAGCAACGAGTACTGTCCCCGCCAGGTCCCGGGGGACGACCTCCCTGACCGCCTGCGCGATCTCGCTGCGGCGCTCCATGAGGCGTCCAAGCGTTGCCGGTTGCTCGGCCATCTCCGACTCCATGACCGTGCCGAGAGCCCGGATGTGACTTTGGCCTGCTAGAGAGGAAGTCAGGATGGCACCGCCCTTGTTCTTCTGGTTCCGTTCACCGGCCTACTCATTTACCCAAGTGACTGGTCT
>DASSZK010000156.1:0-11177 GCA_035702845.1 Acidimicrobiales bacterium | reverse complement strand
GTTGTACGTACAGCCGAGCGCGCGCAGGCAGGGTGTCGGGCGTGCCCTACTGGCCGATGCAGCCGGTTGGGCGGTTGAGACGGGCTGCGCCGGCCTGGATGGGACAGCCCTTCCTGGCGACCGTGTCGCCAAGAGCTTCTTCGAGGCGGTGGGCATGCGGGCCAGGATGCTCGTTATGCACCGTGCACTGGCCCCGAACCCGCCGATTGGCTAACTAACGGCTAACGCTAACCAACGGCTAACTAAGCGCCCGCTTCGTCGGCACTCTCTGCTGCGGCTGGCTGAAGGACTGCGGCTGGCTCAACGGCTGCAGCTGGTTCAACGTCACCGTTGACATCCTGCTGGCGCTCGGCGGGGCCGGTACTCGCCTCAGTCCCCAGCTCTGGCTGCAGGGCGGCGTCGCTCAGCGAAGGCGAAGTGGCCTCAGTGTCACTTGCCTGCCCACGTTCGCCTGCCTCCGCGCTCGGGTCGCCGGCCGCCGTCCCGTTACCAGCGCTCTGCGGCGCCGCCGTACCAGCAGCGCGGCTCTTCTGGCTTTGGCCCTTTGGAGATTGGCCTCGGTCCGAGCCAGGTCGGGGCGGTCTTGGCGGGCGCCTTGTTGGCCGCACCGCAGTAGTTGTCTTGCCCGTCGGCGGGGGAGGAGGGGGGACACTCAGGCCCAGCAGGGGAGCCAGGCCCGGGACACGACCACACTGCTGGCGAGCTGTCTCGAGCAACTCGGGCGATGGGTCCTCCGGCAAACCGGACGGCTTGACCGCTCGCCGGACCGGGCTCTCGCTGATGGCTTGGAGCATAGCCAACCATTTGTCGGAAGGGACGGAACCGGACAACGCCGAGCCTGCGGCATCGCGCAGGCGGGTTGCCAGCTCTGCCGAGAAGCGCGCACCCGGGTCGGGCGGCCGGCTCGAGAGCCGGACTGCCCGCAGTGTATGCCCCTCGTCGAGGAGCCGGCTCACATCGTTGGACCATTCCTGGCGGTGGGCCTCGACACGCCGTTCGAGCATCTCGCGCAATGAGACGACGAGCTCTCGCGAGGCTTCGTCACGAGCGACATCGGAACCATTTACCAAAAGGCGCAGATCTCGGGTTGAAAGGTCATCGCCTGCCTTTACGGCGGCCTCCGCCCGGTCCCGCCACTCGGCAGCCTTGACGCGCCCGGCCAGTGATTCCGCTATGGACAGTACGCCTTCCGAGCTCGGCTCGGGCCTGCCCTCTTCGCGGGCTTTCTCTCGTTCGAGGAACAGAGCCGTACGGACTTGGGGGATCCCGCCTCGCAGAAGTTGTTGTGCGATTGGCCGTTGCTCGGCGGGTAGCGACTCGAGCATGGCGTTGCGGTGGTTGTTGGCGACGACGAGGCGCCGCTGGCGCCCGGCGCCCCCTTGAGGCCTGGATGCGTCCGTCGGCGGCCGTCGGTTTTGCCGCGTGCCATCGTCGGGCCGGGCGGTGCGTTCACGAGGCCCCTTAGGCCCCGCACCGGATGGTACCGTGCCGCCTTCGCGGTCGCGGCCCGCCTCACCTGGCTGGCGGGCTCCAGGACGCTCGGTGGCAATGCCCGACCGCGGAGGACGGGTACCACGCTCGGGGCGGGGGCCACGCTCGGCGTCACCGCGCTCGGGCCTAGGCCCGCGATCGCGCTCGGGCCGGTCGCCGCGGGGCGGCCTGTCGCCGGGACGGGACTGACGGCGCTCACCTGAGCGCGAGCGCGACGCAAGTTGGGTCGTCACAGTGGCGCTCACAGGGCGATCGAGCAGCTCGATCCGGTTGGGGTCGCTTCCCGTTGCTGTGCGGGGGGGCTCGACCGACACAACAGTGATCCCCTCCATGCCAAACTCCGCCTCGACCCTCACGACATCGCCTGCCTTGGCTCCGTCGTAGAGAAGGGAGCCTGGGAGGGATCCCTTCGGGTTGAGGGCGCCTGCGGCACGCCAGGTCCAAGTGCCGTCAGGCCGCGCGCTGGTCAGCTCGATTTCTATGCGGCGGGCCACCGCACCAAAGTACAACTTCGCAGGGGCAGCGCAAATCACCAGCTGGTAGGGCCTTAACCGCTAGATTCGTCACTGTGACACAACGCTATGGATGCGCATGGTGCGGCCGGCCTATCGAAGGCCGTTCGGGCCCGGGCCGGCCTCGTCGCTATTGCAAGCGCAGCTGCCGCCAGCGCGACTTCGAGGCCCGCCGGCGTGCACGGGAGTTAGGGCTTGTGGAGTCCGACCTGATCGTGGCGCGCCAAGCCGTCGAACATCTCGACGACCTCTTGTTCGTCTTGGCCTGCACGGTCCAGGACGTGGACAAGGAAATGCGTGCCGAAGGCAACAACTCCAGAGCTGCGCAGTGCCTGGACTGGCTCCTTGATGCTGCCCGGCCCCTTATCGGGGCCGGGGAGTCATTGCGCCCGGCTCATCAGGAGGACGTTCACACCGAGGAGCGGGGGGACGGCGACGCTGGTGCTGAAAAAGGGTAGTCCGGCCGTCTGTTGCGGCGCCGGCCTGCTCCTTGCTCCGGCCCTCAGCGTCCGGGGGCCCCGTAAGGCAGGCCCGAAGTCTGAGCCTCGATGGCAACAAGACGGTTGTACTTGGCCACACGCTCGCCTCGAGCAGGAGCGCCTGTCTTGATCTGTCCCGACCCGGTTGCCACCACCAAGTCTGCGATGAAGGTGTCGGGCGTCTCGCCGGAGCGGTGCGAGACCATCTGGGTGTAACCGGCGGAGCGGCACAAGGCTATCGCCTCCAAGGTCTCCGAAACCGTGCCAATCTGATTGAGCTTTATGAGGGCCGAGTTCCCCACCTTGCGCTCTATCCCCTCGCGGATGATCTTGGGGTTCGTCACGAAAACGTCGTCGCCGACCAGTTGTACGCGGTCGCCGATGCGGGCGGTCAACTTCTCCCAGCCTTCCCAGTCGTTCTCCGCCAAGCCGTCCTCGATGGACCAGATCGGGTACGTGGTCACCAACGATTCATAACGGTCGATCATCTCATCGGTGGTCAGCTTGACCCCTGGGGAGTACCGGTAGGCACCGTCGTCCTCGCGCATCTCCGAAGAGGCCGGGTCGAGCGCGATCGCCACATCCTTGGCCCCTGGTGTGTACCCGGCGGCTCCGATGGCCTCTACCAGGAGGTCCAGCACCTCCTCCGGTGTCCCGAGACTGGGAGCGAAGCCCCCCTCGTCCCCCAAGCCGGTGGCGTGCTTACGGGAGTGAAGTATCGACTTCAATGCCTGGTAGATCTCTGCCCCTGCCCGTAGGGCTTCGGCGAAGTTCGGCGCACCCACCGGGGCGATCATGAACTCCTGGAACTCCAGTGGGTTCTGGGCATGCGCCCCGCCATTTACCACATTGAAGTGAGGCACAGGCAGGCGTAGGAGGCTCTCGTCCGGCGACAACCACCGGTAGAGGGGCTGTGAGTCCGATGCGGACATCGCCCGGGCAGCGGCCATCGACACGCCGACCGTCGCGTTCGCGCCGAGGCGGCTCTTGGTCTCGGTGCCGTCGAGCTCGATTACCGCCTGGTCCAGCTCCTCCAGGTTCTTCCAGCTCTTGCCGGCCAAAAGCCCGTTGATCTCGCCGTTGACGTTGCCCACGGCCTTGGTGACCCCGGCGCCCTTGAAGCGCTTGGGGTCGCCGTCTCTGAGCTCGACGGCTTCACGGGTCCCCGTGCTCGCGCCGGAAGGCACGCCGGCGACGCCTGTCGCACCTCCTTCGAGCTCGACCGTCACCTCAAGGGTGGGGCGGCCACGGGAGTCGAGGATCTCCAGGGCTCGGACGTTGGACACGGTGTAGGCCATCAATGCCTCTCTTTCGCTGTTTACCTGGTTGCTTGCTGTAAGTGGGCTCGCGGGTCACTGGCCTGGGTGCGGCAGTGCGCTACCGGACGCGACCGCGCCTGTGCCGACGCTAGCTCCGACGCTGTGACCTGGCCAGACGGGCAGGCCAGGAAGGCGGCCCACCCTCGCGGCTCCCGGGAGCGGCTAAAGCGTCCGCGTGAACAGCAGTACGGCGACGATTACGCCAATGGCCCCCGCCACCAGCAGGGCCATGGCCATCGCCGCCTTCGCCATTGTCTTGACGATCCCTATGACCACCAAGGCGACCGCGGCGACCGCGACGATGATGCCGGCAATGTCGTGCTTGCTGAGCGACGAACCAGAGGTTGCAAGGGCGTGCATAGGCTGAAGGTAGCGGAAAGGCGGCACCGCCGGCTCACCTTCGCGCCAACGCGTGGGCGGCGTTGACCAGGGCCAGGTGAGACAGGCCCTGGGGGACGTTGCCCAGCAGCTCTCCCGTACCCGGTGATATTTGCTCCGAAAGCAGGCCGAGGTCGTTGGCCAGGCCCAGCCCCTGGTCCATGAGCTCGGCAGCGCGGTCGCGCTGGCCGTTGTGCACCAAAGCGGAAACGAGCCAGAAGGTGCATGCGACGAAGGCTCCTTCCTGCTCTTGCATCCCCGTATATCGGAAGACCATGGGCCCCTTCGCCAACTGGCGCACGACCGCATCGATCGTGCCCGAGAGCCGCTCACCCGTCTCAAAACCGGTGCGCCCGGCCAAGAGGACCGCCGCGTCAAGCTTCTCTGTCCCCGCGTAGAAGGTGTAGGACCGCTGAGCGCTCGACCAGCAGTTGGTGTCGACCCAGTCCTTTATGGTCTGGGCCTCGTGCCGCCAGCGCTTGGTGCTGCGCGCCCCGATCTGGCCGGCGTCCGCCAACTTGCAGGCCCGGTCAAGGGCCACCCAGCACCCGATCTTGGAGATCGTGTAGTGCTGGAGATCCGGCAGCTCCCAAATGCCGGAGTCCTTTTGCCGCCATGCGTCGCAGCATTGGTTGGCCAGGTCGGCCAGCAGGCGGCTGGTGCTGTCGTCAAGGACGTGGCCCGCTTCCACGTACTTGAACATCGTGTCAAATAGGTCGCCGTAGACCCCGAGCTGGGTTTGGCCGCTGGCGGAGTTACCCGCCCGTACCGGGCGGCTTCGCCGGTAGCCAGGCACATCGAGTTCCGCCTCCTCGTTAGGCACCCGTCCGGCGAGCGTGTAAAAGACGTGCAACTGCGGTGCTGTCCGGCAGATCGCGTTGATCATCCAGGACACAGCGGCGTGCGTCTCCTCTCGCAAACCGAGGTTCATAAAGGCGTCCAGAGTGAACGACGTGTCCCGGAGCCATCCGTACCGGTAGTCGTAGTTTTTGCGGCCGCCGACCCGCTCGGGAAGCGATGTCGTCGCAGCAGCACTAATGGCCCCGGTGGGTTCGAAGAAAAGCGACTTCAACGCGAGGGCGCTGCGCCGCACGGCACCAGCCCATGGGCCATCCGAAGGGAGCGTCTCGCTCCATCGCTTCCAGGAGCAAATGGTCGCGTGCAGCCGCTTCTCGACCTCCGCGGCAGAGGGGACGAACAAGGGCTCGTCGTCGGTGGCGATGACGGCGACCAGGGCTTTGCCGCTGCCCTCGATACGGGCTGTACCGCGCACCCGTACCGGGCCGACCTCTGTCAGGGTGAAACCCTCGGTCACGACCGCCAGCATCTGGTCGCCGACCCTGATCACCGGTGTCCCGTCGTGAGCGTCGGTGAAGGGGCTCGCCTGCCCGAAGCGGTCGCCAGGGAACACGTCGAGGGCCATCTCCACTGTGCCCTCGGTCACCTCGATGAGCCGGGCCAGCTCGTTCCAAGGCAACCGGCCGGCGGTACCGCTGTTCAAGGCCTCGGTGACCCGGGCGCACCCGGTCTCGCACGTGTACGTCGTCTCTAGGACGTTGGTCCCCTCGATGTACGCCCGCGATAGCTGGTACTGGCCCACGGGGACGACCTGTATGTACCCGCCGGCTTGAGGCTCCAGGATGGCAGCGCACACCGGCGGTGCATCGAGTGCTGGGACCGGCCACCAGTCCACGCGGCCATCGGTGGCTACCAGGGCGACGGTCCTTCCGTCTCCGAGCACGGCGTAGTCCCCTATCGGGCAGTAGCCGTCTTGGCGCCTCAGCGCGAGGCGAGTGCCGCTCATTTGAGCGTCACTCATTTGGCAGCGTCACTCATCGGGCACAGCGCAAGGGCCAAAGCCCTGAACTGAGAAGTTGCGGAGGTCGGCACAAAGATCGAGATGTCGGAAAAATAATGGCTTTGCGGATCGGTCACTGTCCTGAGAAGTCACATCCCTGAAGAAGTCAGATCGCTGTCAAACGCCTGGGCAATGTCCGGTGACGCCATCGGCTGGCTCTCAGCCCAGGGGAAACCTCTCGAGCGGTCATAGGCAGTTTGCAACCTGGCGAGGGGACCGATGCTGTTGTACCAGCGTCCCGGCCCGGGGTGCGTGGGGGAGTGACGCCTGATGTACTGGGCGGTGCGCAGCTCATGTCGCCTGTCTGCGAGTGCGCCCGCGAGCCGGTCCGCCAGCGCAGGATCGTCGGTAAGCGGCTCGAGCACAGTACGCAGCTTGCTCACGGCATCGGCGAAGTCCTCGTTTGCGGCAACGGCCACGGGCTCGGTCCCGCGCCCGAGCTCGTCAAGTCGATCGATGACGGGCCAGACATCGGCCAGGACCTGCTCGATGCGCTCAAGCTCGTCCACCCGAGGGGCGTTGTGGAGCACCCTGCAGACATCTCGGGCTGCGCCCAGGTGTACTGCTGCATGTTCAAGGATGACTTTGCCGACGGTCCCCTTGTCGAAGTTCGCCGCTCCCGCCATGCGTCCGCGCTGCGCCGCGCCTGTCGCCTCATCCCACTGCCGGAAGGCGCTCGCCAGCAGTACGGATTCCGAGCGCAACAACTCAAGAGCATCACCACGGCTGGACGTACCGTGCCGAGTGACGTGGCGCTTCGGGCTCATAGGCCAGGGGCCCCTGGACCGTCCTGGCCGGTGTGCCCTGCATCCCCATGCGCCGCCACAGCGCCGACAAGATCTTGGTGCCGCTTCTCTGCGACCGTGCGGGCGACTGCCGTCGCGAACGTTTTGGCCGTGTTGGGCAGCGTTTTCAGGAAGCTGGGGTCCATGAACCCTCCGGCTCGGTCATCGAACTGCCCGTGGCTTCCCCGATCGCGTGTTGTGTCCGCCGGTTCGTACAGATTGACGGGCCGGTTGCGGTCCACGGGCTCGTTTGTCAGCTGTGCCTCCCACGCGCCTAGGGCGGCGTACTGGTTGGCAAGCCCCGGGAAAACGCTGGCTGCGGCGACAAGGAGCTTGTTCCACGAGCCCACGACCTTTGAGCGCCTCCCGGACCGCACCGTGTCGACAATTGCCTTAGCCGGCACCTCGGGCTGGTATATGGGTGGTACGGGTTGGGGGTGGCGGTCCATTGAGGTCTCGCACCAGTCGAACTGGGGCGTGTTGACGGCGGGAAGGTGAACCATTGAGAGCTTGACGTGGCTTCCTTCATGCAGCAGCTCGGAGCGCACGGACTCGAAGAAGCCGCGGCACGCGAACTTCGAAGCGCAGTAAGCGGACTGCAACGGGATGCCGATAAAAGCCAGCGCCGAACCGACATTGACGATGTGCCCTCGGTCCCGCTGCTTCATCCTCGAGAGGGCGGCCATCGTGCCCCACACCTGCCCGAGGAACGTCACTTCCACGGCACGGCGAAAGTCGTCCGGTTCCACTTCTTGGAGCGGTGAGAAGACCGTGGTCATCGCGTCGTTGACCCAGACATCTATCGGCCCGAGCTCGTCCTCGATCAGGCTGGCGGCGGCATCCACGTCCGCAAAGTCGCTCACGTCCAAGGGGGCCGTCAGCGCCCGGCCGCCGAGCCGGCGGACCTCGTCGGCAGCGGCTTCGAGACCGGCGCTACCCCGGGCGACAAGAGCTACGTCGTACCCCTGCGTCGCGAACGCCAGGGCTGTCGCCCTGCCAACTCCTGCTGACGCCCCGGTCACTACCACCACCGGCCGGTTCTTCAAGCTGGCCTCCTTCAGGTCGAAAGTCGTTACCGACTACGCCCCGCTGGGGCGGCAACGAACGCTGCCTATCAGAGGTACCCAAGTTGTGCTCTTCGGCTAACGCGCCTTCCGGGCCTGCCAGCTAACGGGAGGCCAGGGTTTCAGGCGCTGAGAGCAATTGCCTGCTTTGCGGGCATTTCTGGCCAGCCCGGGGGTGCCAGTCCTCGACCGAGGCACACCGCACCGCTTCACTGGAAGTTTGTTCAAGCCCGGCGTAAGTGCGCCGAAAGAGAAGAGAAGATCGAGCAACCCACGCCGCACCGACGAAAGGGCACCCGCTTGAAGAGGGAAGCCGCCGACAGTGCCATTTGCCTTGGGAAAGAACGGCTCGACCGCGTGGGCGCCCTTTTGGCGGGATGCGGTCTCGTCGGCACCAGCGCTTGGCTCTATTGGGCAGAACTAGCTGGTAACACACGCGCCCCCGGAGGCGACAAGCCGGCTCTTGCCATTTTGGTAGCCGTGGCGACCTGGGCAGGCCAGACTAGTTCGGCACAGGCTAGGCGGGGCGCGGTCAAATACCCGCTGGACATATCGGCAGCAGCCATGGTAGTCGGCTTCGCTTACCTCTCGCCGTTGCTGGCCCTGGCAGCGGTGGCCTCCGGTTGCTTGGGAGCCCTGCTCGACCACGCCCGGTTCAGTTTGCGAAGTTGGCGTTGGGGCCGCCTGGGGCTACCTTTTGGGGCACAGCTTCTCACCGTTGCCAGCTCCTTCTCCCTGTACAGGTACCTGTTGGGACCAGCTTCGCCGGCCCACAGGGTCGGGTGGCAAGCCGGCGCTGTTGCCGTTGTCGTAGCGGTCGTTGCCAACCACCTCCTTTGGTACGTGGTCCCGTGGCTGCGCAGGGAACATGCAAACCGGCCCCGGCTCGTTTGGCTGGCCCGGCAAGCTTTGTTCGAAATCTTGGGCGGGGCAGTCCTTGGTCTCGTCACCGTCTCGCTGGTCCGGGTCGACAGCTGGGATGCCGTCCTAGTTGCACTAGTGGGCGGGGTCGCCGCATACGGGTACCGCTCGGCTCTGGAGAGCAGGCGCGCCCACGACGAACTGGCAGCCCTTTATCACCTCGTAGCCGCCTTGGCCAGCCTCACAGACGTTGAGGATGTGGCGCAGCGGGTGTTGGAAGAGACCCGCAAGCTGATGCGGGCCGACCGAGCGGAGCTTGTCTTTCGGGGGGCGGGGCGTGACGGCGTCCCGGCCCGTTGCGAGTATGATGGCACGGGGCCCCCACGGTGGGAGCGGGCTGGGAAATTGTCGGTGTTCGACTCGCAGGTGTTCGCGGGCACGGCACCCTTGGCTATGGCTGGCTGCCCCGGGGATCTCTGCGCCGCACCTGCACGCCGACTAGCGCCCGTCGACACCCTGGTGGCTCCTTTTGACCGGGAGGACCCGGCAGAGGGCTACCTACTCGCGACGGGGCGCGCCCGGCGCGGGTTCGGCTTCGACAGGACCGAGCAACGTTTCTTCCAGGCGTTCGCGTCCAGTGCGGGCACGGCCCTACGAAGCGGGCAGCTTTTTAGCCACCTGCGCAGCGAGGTCGCGGTCCGTGAGCACCAGGCTCGCCACGATCCCCTGACCGGCTTGCCCAACCGGTTGATGTTCACAGAGCGCTTGTCGTCGGCGTTGGCCGCTTCGGATGGGACGTGCATGGCGGTGCTCTTGGCAGACCTGGACGACTTCAAGGACGTCAATGACGCAATCGGTCACAGCGCGGGCGATGAGGTACTCGTTGAGGTGGCGCACCGGTTACTGCCATTCGCGGGCGAGGCCAGTCTCATCGCCAGGCTCGGAGGAGACGAGTTCGGCGTACTGGTGGCCCATGCCGACGACCCGGGTAAGGCGAGGACCCTAGCCGAGCAGATCGTGCAGGCCCTTGCTGCGCCGATCTCAGTGGAGGGCGTGACGCTTGATGTCAGGGCAAGCATCGGGATCGCACCGGCGGCCCCGTCGGGCCGCGCGCGGGACGCCGTCAACCTGCTGCGCCATGCCGATGTCGCCCTGTACGCGGCCAAAGCCAGCGGTGACCGCATTTGCGAGTACGACCCGGGCCAGGACCGCTCGACAATGCGGAGCCTGACGCTCGCCACCGAACTGCGCCGTGCCCTCGACAAGGGTGGCCTTGAGCTTTGGTACCAGCCGGTGGTCGACCTGGCCACTGGTGAGGTCACTGGATGCGAGGCCCTGTTGCGCTGGCCACACCCGGATCTCGGGCAGATCTCCCCGGTCGAGCTCATACCTGTGGCGGAGAACTCCGGCCTCATCGACCCTCTGACGTGGTGGGCATTGGACACCGCCCTGGGGCAGCTGCGCGAGTGGAGGCCGCGGATGCCCCACATGCATATGGCCGTAAACCTCTCCGCCCGCAGCCTCCCGACAAACCAGGTGCAGTCCCGGGTAGGTCAAGCTCTTTCTCTCGCCGGACTTCCCCCCTCGGCTCTTACTCTCGAGTTGACCGAGTCCTCCATGCTTCGCGAACCCGAAACCTGCTACCGGGTGTTGGCAGAGCTGACGGAAATGGGAGTCGGCCTGTCAATCGACGATTACGGCACCGGCTTTTCATCGTTGAGCCGCCTTAAACAACTGCCGTTCCGCGACCTGAAGATCGACAGGAGCTTCGTGAAGGAACTGGTGAACGACAAGGGTGACGAGGCGATCGTCCGTTCGACGATCGAGCTGGCCCGCAACCTCGGCCGCTTCGTGATCGCGGAAGGCGTGGAGGATAAGGCGACCCTGCACCGGCTTGCCGCCCTGGGCTGCCACGCAGCCCAGGGTTATTATTTGGCCAAGCCATTACCGCCAAAAGAGTGCGAGATGTGGCTTACAGCTTTCATGCGCTGGCCGAGCACCGTCATCGAAGACCCGGTCTCGCAGCGCTCCAGCAACGGGCTCGTCGGCCGGAAAGACGAGCGTTCCCGCACGTAACATTCTGGCCCGGACGTAGCACACTGGCTGCTGCGGTTGTAGGTAGCTCAGCGGCCCCGTTCAGTACCCCGTGACGGCGTGGCCGCTGTCGTCTACTGCTGTACAGAACCGGTCCGTCCCGCATGAGACAGAATAAGGGCCCCCGGCTGGGTCCATAAGTTGCGATGGGGCCCAAGTTGCACCGTTGTACGTGTACGCAAGCGAGCTCTCGGTGCTGATCGCCACACAAAACTTATCGCTCGTGCAAGACACCCCGTTTAACCCGTAGCTCGCGCCGGGGACCTTCTTGCCCGGCTCCCACTTGCCACCCGAGTACACCGCCCAAGTGCCTTGATAACCGACGGCTACGCAGTA
>DASSZK010000258.1:0-4741 GCA_035702845.1 Acidimicrobiales bacterium | reverse complement strand
GTGCGCACCGTGCAGCAGCGTGGCCGGGATGTGTGCGATCTTGGCCATGTTGGCGAGGACCTCGTTGTCGGCCAGGAAGCAGCCATGGCCCCAGTAATGGGTCACCAGGCGGGCGAAGACCATTTGCCACGACAGTTCTTGCACGCTGAGGTGGGGGCGGTAGCCGGGCGCGAGGGACATGTGGGTGTCCTCCCATTCGCACCACCGCCGGGCGGCTTCCTCGCGTACGGCAATCTCTGGGTGGGCGAGGATCCGGGCATAGGCAGCGGCGAGGTCACCGCCGCGTTCGGCCTCGGGCACCAGTTCCACGAAGCGGTCCCACTGACGCGGGAACACTCGCCCCATGTCCCGGGTGATCCACTGGGACTCCCTCAACCGCCCTGAGGTCACCGCCGCCAGCACCATCCCAAGGACCCGCTCAGGGTGGCGCTGAGCGTAGACGAGGCCGAGCGTCACCCCCCAGGAGCCTCCGACAACGACCCACCGGTCGATGCCGAGGTGCGAGCGCAGGCGCTCGATGTCAGTTACCAGGTGGTCCGTGGTATTGGTGGACAGGTCGGCGTCAGCATCGCTCACCAACGGCCGGCTGCGGCCACAGCCGCGCTGGTCGAAAATGACCCCCCGGTAACGGGCAGGGTCGAAGTTCCTCCGGCTGCCAGCAGAGGCGGGGCCTCCCGGGCCTCCGTGCAACCAAACTGCAGGGAGACCCTCGGGCGAGCCGACCGTCTCCCAGTACAAACTGTGGCCATCGCCGACCTCCAGGTGGCCCGAGTCGTAGGGCTCGATTGGTGGGTACATGCCAGCAGTTTCCCAGACGAAGGAGTCGTTGCTGTGGCGCTTCGTCGAAGCGGCGGTACCACTTTGCGAGAGCGCGTTTTATGGAGCAACCCTCCCGGGCGTAGTTTGCTTTTGAGGGCCGGAGCCGTCGTCATGGCTGCGGCCCGTCGCCGGTAGCGAGGAGGGCGACTAATTGGCTGTGTACCGCCGCCTGGTGTGGCATCCTGCCCGGTGTGCGACTGCCCTTCGACGTACCCAAGTGGCTGAGGGCGTTCACCGCAGCCGAACGGCCCGACCTTTGGGAGGCCGTGCACACCGGGCAGCGCTTTCGGGACGTCTGGCCGGAGTACAACAAGCACGGGAACCTGGCACCGCGCTATTTCGGGCAATTGGTCCCGAGGTTCGCTCACCTGCAGATCCTCTTTACCGACGAGCGATCCGACCAGGTCGTAGCGCGGGGGAGGACCATAGCGTTCCGGTGGGACGGAACGCTGGCAGACCTGCCTCGCGGGATCGACGCCGTGGGATTGCGCGGTGTAGAGCAGGCGGGGGTTCCGACCGCCCTGTCCGCCCTGGCGGCCGAGGTCGCCCTCGACTACCAGGGCGCGGGTCTGAGCGGTTTCCTCGTGCGGGCCATGGCCGCGGTCGCCCGGGCTGCCGGCCTGGCCCCCCTGGTTGCACCGCTCCGCCCGTCTTGGAAGCACAGGTACCCTCTCGTTCCGATCGACCGCTATGCCGCCTGGGCACGGGCAGATGGTCTCCCTTTTGACCCGTGGCAGCGTCTACATCACCGCCTCGGCGGGAGGGCCCTTCGCTGCGAGCCGCGCTCGATGCATATCTCTGCACCCGTGGCCGAGTGGGAGCTGTGGACTAACCTGCCACTGCCCGAAGACGGTTCATACGTTTTCCCTGGTGGGCTAGCTCCGCTGAGTGTCGTTGGAGGCATCGGAGACTACTGGGAACCGAACATCTGGGTCCTCCACGACGTATAACCCGGCGCCCGGCTGTGTGGGTGGCGATCAGCGGCCGAGAGGGACCAACTGGGCGCCGCTCTTGGCGAACCGCTCGGCCGCATCGCCGCCCCGCTCGCCCAGCCCGAGCACCACCTTGCACGGGCTTTCGTCGCTCGAAGCAGCGCCAAGGATGTCGAGAAGCGTCCGAAGCTCGCCCGGGGCCTCGCTAAGAAGTTCGCCGGCGTCGTTGACCATGAGCACGTAACCGTCGGCGGGCAACCAGCTCAGGTCTCCGATCGCTTCTTCGAACGCGTCCCAGTTTTCTCCGAAGTACCAGGGGAATTGTAGAGCCGAGGCAACCTCGTCGAAAAAGTCTTCGGTGCGCTTGCACTTCCAGCCCCGCAGGACCACCACGGCCGCGCCGTCGGCCTCGTCGACCAGATGCAACCTCAGGTCGTCGAAATCACTACGGCCGAGCTCCACTGTGTAGAAGACGGTGCTCGCGTCGGACAGCAGCGAAGCAAGGGTCGTGTGAACGTCCCCGGAGCCGGTACCAGGGTCGTCGCTCAAGTGAAGTGCACGAAGTCGTTGTAATGGTTGCCGGTGTAGTACTTCTCTTGCTTGGCTCCCATCACTACACGGCCCACGTGGTACTGGCGGCAGCTTGTGGCTTCGCCAAGGGCGCCGCCTGTCTGCCTGGGCTTGCCGGCTCTGCCCTGCCGATAGTTCGGTCCACCCCCACAGCATCAGGCTATCGGCCTGCTTTCGCGGGGTCAACCACCAGGTCGTTCCCACTACCAGGTCGGCAATAGCGGCAAAGCGAGCCCACCGCCTTATTGGCGAGCCGCAGTCCTTGGTTGCCTAATTGCCCGAGCCGAGCTGTCCGAGCAAGCGACGGTGTGTGTCAGCGCCGCGAGCGATCGGTACGGTTCACGCCGCCCGGCCTCCTCCTCGGCGGCCAGCAGTTGGGCGAAGTCAGGGCCTGGTTCCTCCCTGCCCCAGTGGTCCGTGAAAAGCCGGACGCCGTACCAGGCGACGACTGAGGCACCGCTGGCCGCCAAGGCTGCGTGCACTTCTCCGGGCTCGTCCGCCCTGACCGCCGCGATACCAAGGCGGTTCGTGTAATCGCGAGCGTCGAATGCTCGCAGCGTGCCTGCCCAATCGCCAGTCATCCCGGCCCGCATGGCGATCCCGGCACGGTTCCTCGTCAGCACAGAAACCAGCCCGCCGCTGCGACAGACCCTGCACAGCGCGGCGATGGTGCTGTCCAGGGACGGGAGGTACATCGCGACGCCGTGGCAGCAGACGATGTCGTAGCGACCGAGGTGCTCGGTCCCCAAGGCCATGAGGTCGCCCGTGAGGAACTCGAGGCGTCTTCGCACACCGGCGGGTTCTTCGCCGGCCGCACGCCGAGCCTCGCCCAAAAGCTTGTTGGACAAGTCGAGCCCGACGACCTCGTGGCCAAGTCGAGCCAGCGCCAAGGCCTGGGTCCCCTGTCCACAGCCGGCGTCGAGCACCCGGAGCGGACCTCTGTCCGGAGGGATGTGGGCGATGAGCTGACGGTGCACAAGTTGCTGGCGCACTGCGTCGCGGACGAGGCCAAGACCAGACAGCCAGGCGTCGACACCGCCTTCGAACTTCGCGTCTGCGCTCATCTGGCTTACGGTAGATGAAGAGGGTATGTACGCGTTGTCCCGTCGCACCCATGGTGGGCGCGCCGCGGCGGCGGGCGTAGCGCTTGGGTGATCACCCCGGCGATGGTTGAACCAGGTTTCCTTTACCCGCCCCCGGGGCGGCTCACCAAGATACGGCAAGATCGCTATCTGCCGCGACGGCGCGTCAGGAGAGAGGGGCCCGTGCCAGAACCGATCGACGTCGGCTTACTGGCCGACCTTTGCTTCGACAGGTCAAGCCGTAGGGCACCTCTAGCAACGTGGGGTACATGGTCCCTCCCGACGACATCCGCCTGTCGTTCAACGAAGTGACCGAGGTCTACGACGACGTGCGACCCTCGTACCCAGCTCAGTTGTTCGATGACCTGTTCGAGATGCTGCCTGTTGAGCCCCTAATAGTCGAGGTGGGGCCCGGGAACTGGCCAGGCAACGAAGAACCTCCTAGCGAAGGAAGGCCACTCGTCGTCACGCTTACGACGGCTATCGTCACCCCGCGTTGACGGGGTGGACTTAGGGACCAGGTGCGGCTGGCAAAGTAACGGTCAGAGCGCTGGTTGCCCCATTGCCATAAGGAGGGCGTCACCATCCGCCACGTCAAAGAAAGCCACCGCGAGCGTGCGGCGGACGAATAAATCCATCCCGGTGTTGGCGTAGATAGCGGCTTGATGTGCCCCCGCCCAGCGCAGCGGCATGGGCGAATCGAATATGACATCGACATGCGAAGCGTCGCGGTGACGCGATACCTGCCGGGGCGAGCCGCGCCAGGGCGTCTCTGCGAGTTGTCCATCAGTCGTCACAATGACCGCTCGCCGATCGGTCAGTACGTAAGTTGTCCGGCGCTTACGGTGGCCCTTCCAGATAAAGCGGCCGATGGTTACGTAAAAGCCCATCGCAATGAACGGGAGGCCCCACACCTCGAAGACTGGCGACCCACCGCTGTGGAGAACGCCGGCCTCCCAGAACACCGAAAAGCTGGCCCAAAGGATGCTGAAAGGGACCAAGAACCCGTCGGCTTACGTGAAGTGCACTCCAGGGTCAGGCTTGCCGGCCCATAGGAGGCGTTCTCCCGGCTGGAGAAGCCGCTCTACCTGCGCTCGGCGTTCGTTCGTGAGCTGCGAACCGGTTGGCATGGCCTCCCAGGGAGCGAAGTGGCTCTCCATCTGAGCGGAGCAGCCAACCAGCATGCGGGGCATCGTGCCTGGCTAAGCCAGAGCTGGTGCCCATTGGCGCAAAAGGTAAACAAGGGTGCCGCACAGGTGGGGCATGTCGGGCCAGTGGTCAGTGGGGCCGTGTGACCATTCGGGCAGCGGGCGGCTTCAGCCATCCACACATTCTCGT
>DASSZK010000334.1:0-2075 GCA_035702845.1 Acidimicrobiales bacterium | reverse complement strand
ACTGGGACGGCGAAGCGGAGCAGGGCCACGCGAGAGCGTCGCTCCCAAACCGACAGGACGCCGCCCGCAGGCGGCTGGCCGTACGCAAGCCCGATTACGCTGCTGTTCTAGCCGCCGACCCGGCTCCGCCGTTGCGCGAGACTGAGCCGGGCCATTTCGTTGCCGACGGCGAGTGACGTCTCGGCCGGCGGACAGGAGACGTGGGTCCTCTGTGGAGAGCCCTGGTGGACCGGATGACGGCCGACGTGGCGCAGGCTCGTCCCAGCCTGGCCGCGGCGGCCGTCTCGGCACCGCAACTCACCTCACCAAATCCTCGTAAAAGGGCTTCAAAGCTCGAAGGCAAACTGCGCCCATCAGTACGGGATGGCCAACACCTCGTTGCTGTCAGGGGATATCCCAACGGCGTTGTTGGCGGCGACCACGTAGTACAAATGTGAAGGCGCTCGCAAATGCACTGGCGGCTTCAAATAAAGTGCGCTCTTTCCCTTTCTACTCCTGCAACCGCTTGCAGTCAAGGAAAAGTTCGCCCTCCCAAACGTCGGCTCAGAAATGGCGGCTTCCCCCTTACGCGGCCCGACCGAGCGGCCCGGACCGCGCGGCCCGGGCCGCGGCTGCGGGCACCAGCAGAGAAGACCGAGGGCGCACCGCCTGGAGCCTGACGGGCGAGGTCGACGCATACCGGTGTGGTCCGCGCCGGCTAGAGGAGCCCTGGCGTCCCCGCCGCTAGGCAAAACCCCGACGCCGCGGGACCCAGGGCGCTCCCGCGGTGCGCAGACGACGGTAGGCAGACGACGTGGCGCGCTTTCCCGGACCGTGGCCTGGTCCCTGCGGCGCCAGGTGCTAGCATCGGTAGCGGCGTTGTGCCGGGACCGTTCTTCGCGCCCTTGTGCACCGAGGCTCGAGACCTCGATGGACCAGGGCCCACGGACAGGCGACGGGCAGCGCCTGTTGTTCACGTTTGATGCCAAGCCCAGTCAAGGACCTAACAAAACGCATGGCCGACAAAGCAGCGACGATCGAGACTTACCGCCTCCATGAGACCGACACGGGTTCTCCTGAGGTCCAGGTAGCACTGTTGAGTGAGCGCATAGCGCACCTCACCGAGCACTTGAAGGTCAACAAGCACGATCATCATTCCCGTCGTGGGCTGATGAAGCTGATCGGGCGCCGCCGCCGGTTGCTCGACTACGTACGCAACAACAACGTCGAGCGTTACCGCGAACTGATAGGTCGGCTGGGGCTTCGGCGCTAAGTCCGAGGGCCGGCGGGGCAGGCGGCGGTCAGCTGCCAGTCGAGGACTTCCCAACCGTCTACGAGCCGAACGGCTCGGGGGCGGCGAGCGTTGGTGCGGTGCCTGGAGGCGCGGAGCCAGCGGCAACAGGGGAGGTCGTCAACTGACAACTGGCCCGTACCAGCTCCTCGGCCCGTTGGTCGCTGCTCCGGCGGCGGCCCCCAACAGTGGTCCTGCGGCAAACCTGCAGGCCACCGCCGAAAGGAGCACATCACCCACATGGGGGATCCTTTTTCCGTTTCCACTCCCGTCTCGGGTACGTCCAAGACCATAAGTTTCGAGACCGGGCTGTTTGCCCAGCAGTCTCAAGGGGCCGTCGTGGCCCGCATAGGCGACACGATGGTGCTGGCGACAGCCAACGGTGCTTCGAGCGCCCCTGAAGGCATCGACTTTTTCCCGCTCACCGTCGATGTGGAAGAGCGGATGTACGCAGCAGGCAAGATCCCGGGCTCGTTCTTTCGCCGTGAGGGCCGTCCTACGGACAGCGCCATCCTGACGGCAAGGTTGATCGACCGGCCCCTGCGCCCGTCCTTCGCCGAGGGTTACCGCAACGAGACCCAGGTGGTGCTCACCATCCTGGGTGCCGACCAGCAAAATCCTCACGATGTCATCGCCATCAACGCAGCCAGCGCGGCGCTGATGGTTTCGGGCCTCCCCTTTGAAGGCCCGATCGGCGCCGTGCGCGTCGCCTACTCGCAGCAAGGCGTGTGGATCCCCCATCCCACCTACGAGGAGGGTGACGAATCCACCTTCGAGATGGTCGTAGCCGGGCGCGCTCTGGCCG
>DASSZK010000303.1:0-9190 GCA_035702845.1 Acidimicrobiales bacterium | reverse complement strand
TCTGAAGCGTCCAGGAAGGGGGAGCCTGCCGGTTGCCATGAGCCGACACTTCCCCCCGACACCGATGTCACCTGGGTCGCCCATGTGTCATTGATGACGGCTACGACCACCAAGTCACCGGTCGCCTCGGGCGCGATCTGCAGACGGTCCGTGCTAGACGCGAGGTAGCCCAGATGAGCCCCCAATGAGCCTACCGAGGTAATGGCGATCGTCCCAGCGCTTGCCGTGGCGGCCTGAGCGATTATGCCGGCGCCAGCCGCACCGAAAGCGGTCGTAGTAGCCAACGCTATACCTGTAATTCGCTTGCTGGATTTGGGGATGAACGTTTTCATAGTGGCTTTCAAGGTCCCGACCTTACCCTCCGCGATCCGCCGGTGTGTTGGATCTTGTATCGGCAAAGAGGGGGTTTGAACTTAGTGCCCAAGGGCCCGAATGCGCTGGAACAGGAAAGCGGTGACTTGACCGAAATGTACCGGTACAAGTGATATGTCGGAGAGAAACGAGCTGGTAGCGAGCTTGTCGCGACGCAAATAACTCATAACGGACATACGCGACCAAACAATCTGTTGTCGCCGGTCAGGCCGAGGATCGCAATGCGCGGGTTGCGCTTTGACATTGCAAAAGCCTTGTGTTCGCCAGATACCGGAATATTTTTCCGACGCGTGTGGTGGCGGTGCATCGAATGGCCACCGCGTTATGCCACGGGGCCCACAACAATTACCAGGATTGGCGCGCAATTAGGCGGTGACATTCCCCGCCCATGGTGACTAGTCATGGTGGCCACCGCGAACGGCGGTGCCCCCACGGCCACATGGGCCTAACCCCCTCGGGTAGCGGTAGGTTCGGCTGGTGCCTGAGCTGGTCGAGGTTGAGGTCTACCGCGCTGGCGCAGCCGGGGCGCTGTACCGTCCGATCTCGGGGATCAAGGCCTTCGACGCCTGGTACTTGAAAAGGGGCCTCTTGGCGGGGGACTTGGATGCCTTGGTCGGGCTGCACTTCACTGCGGCGCAGCGCCACGGGAAGCTGCTGGTCATGCACACTTCGTCTAGCGGCAGGCGAGCCGGGCCCGTCCTCGGGTTGCGGTTCGGCATGTCGGGGCGCTTGGTCGTCGACGGCGTCAGTGGGGTCAACGACTTGCGGTACGCCCAGAGCGTACGAACGGATGGTCGTTATGTGCGGTTCGAGGTCCGCTTCGAGGATGGGGGCACGCTGGCAGTCCATGATCCCCGCCGGTTGGGAGGGGTCGAGATGGAGCCGGATCTGCGTGCGCTGGGACCGGATGCCGCGTCCATAACGACTGCCCCCCTGAGGGGCGCCCTGGGTACGAGCGCTGTACCTCTGAAGGTGAGGTTGATGGACCAGTCTCGTTTGGCCGGGGTGGGGAACCTCATCGCTGACGAGGTGTTGTGGTGCGCCGGGTTGTCGCCTCTGCGGGCCGCTGGTGCACTCGACCCCGAGGAGGTGGAAGTCCTTGCAGGGCAGTTACGTCGCGTGGTGGGGGAGCTTTCTCGCCGGGGCGGCTCGCACCTTGGGGATCTCGCCGGCCAGCGCCGGCCGGGCGGGTCATGTCCACGCGATGGGTCGCCGCTCGAGCGCTCCCGCATTGGAGGGCGCACCACGTGGTGGTGCCCGGTCCACCAGCGCTGACCCGGGCGCCCCGAGGCCGTCCAAGCGCGGTGCGGTCCGAACTCAAAACGGCCAAACCGCGCATCTTGGGGCGCGAGCCTCAAGGTCGGCGGGTCAAGTGCCGACAGACGCGCGCAGGAGGCCTTTGTCCCAAAAGGGCCTCGCTCTAGGAGGAGCCGGTTTTGATTTGTCCCCGATGCGGTCGAGACGACTGCAGGTGCAACCGGGGTCTGCCGGGTGACGATCCTCAGGCTACGACATCGTCTTCTGCCCAGCAAGACGATGATGCGGCACTGTTCCTGGAATTCTTGCGGGGTCTTCACGACGTAACCGAGCCGCCCGCCCCAGCGTCGCCTGGTCAGGCAGTACCGGCCCAGCTGTCCGCTGTTGAGGTGCCCGAAACGCGGGCCATGGGGGACGAGGCAACCAGCAACCCGTCGTGGGCCGTTCCGTCCGTTGGCCTGGAGGCGGCTGTCGGACGTGCCCGGGCCGCCGGCCCGATACCGCCGGTAGAGGACCGCACACCGGCGACGGCGGCTGAGCCGGGCCTCGTTCTTCCTGCGATAGGGCAGGCCGGAGGCACTTGGGGGACGATCTCACATCTGGAGCTCGCAGATGTAACCGGTGGGGCAAACGCGATCAGCCCTCTTGGGCTGGCGCCCCTCCAGCCTGAAGGCGGGACGGGAGGCCAGCCGACGGTCGCAGGGGGGCAGGGAAGTCCCGCGGTAGATGTAACGGGCGTCGGGGGCAGTGCCAGCGGCCAACCTGGAGCGCCGGCCCTGAGTACTGGGCCCGTTGAGCCACCGGCTGCGCGCATTGACGCTGTCCCGCTCACCGGTCCCGGGGAGACCGCGGGCACCCCCGGATCTCTGGGCACCCCCGGATCTCTGGATATCGTCGCCTCGCGGAGGCAGACGGCACATGCCCCGCCGCCGGTGGTTTGGGACGGGCAGGGTTGGGCGCTCGCATCATTGCCTGGGCGCGCCAGGGGGCCGAGTGCCGGGCGTGTCATCCTCGTGGCGGCCTCGGTCGTAGTCGCCTTGTTTGCGCTCGGGCTGCTCCTGCACGCCCTTATCCCGCGGCAGGCCGGCGCATCCAGCCTGCCGGCGCCAGCGAGTCAAGGCTCTGTTGCGGGGGCTGCTGGGTCAGGCTCTGTAGCTGGGTCAGGCTCTGTAGACATCGCGTCAATCCGCACGGGGCGAGGCGGCGCCCCGTAGGTCATCCATTGGCGGACCAGCTTCGCCAACTCAGGCGGATGAACGTCCACGCCGGTCGATTCGAGCTCTGACACCGGCCACCACCGCGTCCGAGTCACCCATGTCACCTCGTCAACCGTCAGTTGCGCTGGGACCGGAGCGAAGAGGTCGTGGCGCAGCACGAAGAAATACTCGTACTGGTTGTAGTGCTCGCCGGCGAAGTCAAACTCGACCCGCCGTTCCCAGGCAACCTCGCCCAGGGACCCGAGCGCCAGGCCCGTTTCCTCCCATAGCTCTCTGCGTGCGGCGGCCTCCGGGCTCTCGCCCGGTGCCGTTCCCCCTCCCGGGACGATCCAGAACTCCTGGGCGCCCGTCACCGTTGGGTCCCGGCCACCAACCAGCAACACCGAGGGCCCAGGGCCGACGAGCAAAACCCGCGCGGCTTGGCGTGTCGACCGGTGCATAGTCACAGGCTGGCACGACGGCGGGCCCGAGGGTTGGGCAGTGAGTTGCGGGCGCGCTGGCGGTTAGTGCTCTGTGCAGTAGATAGCTCTGGCCCGGGAGCGGTGTGAGCCCGGGAGCGGTGTGAGCTGGGAGTGGTGTGCAGGGCGGGGTGCACGAGAGCGCTCGGTCACACCGTGATTGCGCGCCCTTCTGGTTTGGCGCGAACGTCCTATAGCGGGCACGCGCCAGTCCCGCAGGTTCCTGGAGATTGAACGGTGAGTACCTTTTGTCCCCGCACAAAGTCCGTTCGTTGGCTACCATCTACCACTGTGGGTTCCGCATGCAGCACTCTTAGTGGCGAGCGCACGCCAGACAGCGATGGCGTGGAGGCGCGTGCAGCTGCATGGAGGGAGCAAGATTGGGCCCGTTCGCTCACCGAACTGTCCGCGGCCACGGTAAAGGCCTACTGCACGGGCGTCGAGAACTTCGTGGACTGGGCCGAGCGCGGCGGCGTGAGCGGCCCCGCGGCGGTTGACCACCGATTGCTGCGCCGCTACCTTGCCTACCTTGCCACTCGCCGGTACGCTCGCCAGACGATCGCCCAGCGGGCGGCGGCGCTACGGCGCTACTTCGATTGGTTGGTACACGGCGGCGTTATATCGTCGAACCCGGCCACCGGGCTGGCATCGAGGACCGGGGAGACCAAGCTGCCGCGCCCGCTTTCTCGCGGGGAGGTGGAGGTTTTGCTGAGCCCACAGCCCAGCGCCGGGGTTGCCACGCATGCCGAGGCGGCGAGGCGGGCGGCCGTGGACCAACGCGACGACGCAGTGCTTGAGCTGCTTTATGGCAGCGGCCTGCGCGTGAGCGAGCTATGCGGCGTAAATATCGCCGATGTGGACCTGGTCGACGGATGGGTTACCGTTTGGGGGAAGGGTTCCAAGCAGCGCCGGGTGCCCGTGTCCGAGCCGGCTGTCAGCGCAGTCCGAGAGTGGCTGGCCGAAGGCCGATGCGCCATGGTTACGGATTTGAGCCCGGGCGAAGCCCTTTTCCTCAATGCGCGTGGTGCCCGGCTGGGTACCAGGGACGTCCGTCGGATCGTCGACCGTCGCTCCCCGGTCCAGGCTCACCCCCACTCACTGCGCCACAGCTACGCCACTCACCTGCTCGACGGCGGCGCAGACCTTAGAGTTGTGCAAGAGCTCCTGGGGCACGCCAGTGTCCGCACCACGCAGGTCTACACCCATGTGAGCAAAGAACGCCTACTAGCCGTATACGACACGTCACATCCGAGGGCCTGATGGACACAGAAGAAGTACACGTTTCTACCGACGAGCTGTGGGCTGACTACAAACGCACGGGAGCGCGCGAGCTGCGGGACAAGCTCATTGTCAGGTACTCGCCGCTGGTCAAGTACGTCGCAGGCCGTGTCTCGGTGGGCCTGCCTCACACGATCGAGCAATGCGACCTGGTGAGCTATGGGATCTTTGGCTTGATCGACGCCATCGAGAAGTTCGACACCGAGCGCGCCATCAAGTTCGAGACCTACGCGATCACCCGCATCAAGGGTGCCATCATCGATGAGCTGCGCAGCATCGACTGGGTGCCCCGCTCCATACGAGCCAAGGCCCGCGCTATCGAGAAGGCTTACGCCAAGCTCGAGGCGCAACTTTTGCGAACCCCTAGCGATCCCGAGGTAGCCAAGGAGCTCGGTGTGTCTGAGGAGGAGCTGCAAAACCAGTTCTCGCAGATCTCCTTCGTCGGCATCGTGGCCCTGGACGAGGTGCTCTCCGGTGGGGAGAGAGGCGAGTCGACCACGTTGGGCGACACGCTGGCCGACCGCCACGATGGGCCCATGGCCGCATTCGAGGTTGAGGAGATGAAACAGATCCTCGCCGGAGCTATCAACAGGCTGGGTGACAGGGAGAAGATAGTCCTGTCGCTTTACTACTACGAGGGCTTGACTCTGGCCGAGATAGGCCAGGTCCTTGGGGTCACCGAGAGCCGGGTGTGCCAGATCCACACCAAGGCAGTGCTCCAGCTGAGGGCACGCATGCAGACGGTGGATAAAGAGACGGCTTGACCTGGCCACAGGTGTAGGCCGGAGGCCGGGGGGCCAGACCCGCTCCGCCTGCCCGCGGTCCGACTGGCCCCGTTCGCCTGGGCCCGTTCGCCTGCCCCGCCCGACCGGCCGGGCCCGCCTTGAGGCTGTCTCAGGTCGCAAGTGTGCGGAGCGCTGTAAGTGCAGCCGGCCAGCCTCGCTCGGTCGCCGGAGGCGGCGAGGACGAACGTGTAGGCTGTACGAGGGCTCAGAGCCATAGTTGGCAAACGGTCTTGTGGTAGCCGGGCGGGTCGTCGCTACGGGAGCCGCCTTACCGCTAACTGGCCGAGAGCATCCGTAGTGGAACCTATAGACCCCTTTAGCTGACAACTATGCCCAGGTGCCTCCACGGTCGCTGTGGCCCTCGCAATGCCGGAGGCCATGAGCGCAAGCACCCTGGGATGAGACAACCGATGGAGAGGAGCTGACATGGCCGTCGTCACGATGCGGCAATTACTCGAGGCAGGTGTCCACTTCGGGCACCAGACCCGCCGTTGGAACCCCAAGATGAAGCGCTTCATCTTCGGTGAGCGCAACGGTATCTATATCATCGACCTGAAGCAGACACTTCAGAGGGTCGAGGTTGCCTATACCTTCATACGCGACCTCGTCGCCGGAGGCGGCACGGTGCTGTTCATCGGCACCAAGAAGCAGTCCCAGGACCCCATTTCGAGGGCGGCGGCCCAATGCGGTATGCCGTTCGTGAACGAGCGTTGGCTCGGCGGCATGCTCACCAACTTCACGACCATCTCGGGTCGCGTAAAGAAGATGCAGGAGTACCAGAGGATGCGCTCCGCCGGTGACTTCGAGGCGATGCCCAAAAAGGAAGCGCTGATCCTGCAAAGAGAGTTGGACAAACTCGAGCGCAACTTGGGCGGTATACGGGACATGACCCGCCTCCCGGACGCAGTCTTCATCATCGACATCAAAAAAGAGCACATTGCTGTCGCCGAGGCCAACAAGATGGGCATCCCGATCGTTGCCGTGGTGGACACCAACTGCGACCCCGATGTTGTCCAGTACCCCATCCCCGGCAATGACGACGCGATCCGCAGCGGCACCCTCATGTGCAGGGTCATTGCTGAAGCGGTGCAAGAAGGTCGCTTCATAGCGTCCCGGCGCGGGACGGTCGTCCATAGCGCTCCCGCGGGGGCGCCGGTAGCGCCGGCGTTCCAGCCGCAGTTCCCGCCGCCTGGGACGCGGCCGGTAGCGCCAGCAGCCGGGACGTCGCCTGTCGAGGCAGATGCGAGCGAGAGCGGCGCGCAGCCCGATGCCGCCGAGGTGCCGGTGCTGAGCAGCCCGGAGCAGGCCCAAGTGCAAGACGCAGCGAGCGTAGAGAGTTAGGAGCCCGTCACAATGGCAGAGTTCACCGCCAAGGATGTGCAGTCCCTGCGCAACCTCACTGGTGCAGGGATGATGGACGCAAAGCGCGCCCTTACCGAGACCGACGGCGACCAAGCCGCTGCAGCCAAGTGGCTGCGTGAGCGCGGTCTCGGCAAGGCTGCCGAGAGGGCCGGTCGGGAGAGCCAGGAGGGGGCGGTCGCCGTTTCCTACGATCGGGGTGCCAATGCGATCGCACTTGTCCAGTTGCGGTCCGAGACGGACTTTGGTGCCAAGAGCCCCGACTTCGTCAACCTTGTCAACGAGTTGGCTGCCCTGGTCGCAGCCGAGGGCGAAGACGCTGTTTCCCAGCGCAAGGAGGCCATAGAGGACCTCAACATCGTGACCCGTGAGAACGTGCAGTTGGGCGAGGTGGCAAGGTTCCAAGCGGCGCCCGGCAATTCTGTCGGGTCGTACCTGCACGTACAGAACGACCGGGGTGTCAACGGCGTCATAGTCGAGGTCGAAGGTGGCGATGACGACTTGGCGCACGATATCGCTGTCCACATAGCGTTCGGCAAGCCCCGGTACCTTCGGCGCGAGGACGTCCCATCGGAGGACGTCGAGGCCGAGCGGGCCACACTTGAGACGGAGACACGCAACGAGGGTAAGCCTGAGGCCGCGTTGCCCAAGATCGTCGAGGGCAAGCTCAACGGCTGGTTCAAGCGTGTCCCTGGGGGCGTCTTGGTGGAGCAGCCGTATGCCAAGGACGACTCCAAGACCGTCGCGCAGTACCTCGGGAATGCCCGCATAGTTCGCTTCGCCCAGGTCCTGATCGGCGGCTGATGGGCCGACCGGGGGCCCCGTGGAAGCGGGTCTTGCTCAAGGTGTCAGGCGAGGCGCTGGCCAGTAACTCGGCCGACGAGGTCATCGACGGCAGGGTGGTCGAGCGCCTCGCCCGTGAAGTTGCAGAGGTCGTTTCCGGTGGTGGGCACGAGATGGCAATTGTCATCGGAGGCGGCAACATATGGCGAGGGGCGACAGGCTCGGCGTCCGGTATGGACCGGGCTACCGCCGACTACATGGGCATGCTCGCGACCGTCATCAATGCCCTAGCGCTTCGCGACGCGCTCGAGCGCGAGGGCCAGCCGACCAGGGTCCAGACCGCGATCGGGATGTCCGAGCTGGCGGAGCCGTACATACGGCTCAGGGCGATCCGCCACCTGGAAAAAGGCCGGGTTGTCGTCTTCGCCGCGGGGACCGGGAACCCGTTCTTCACGACGGACACGGCAGGTGCGTTGAGGGCTGTCGAGATCGGAGCCGAGATCCTGCTGAAAGGGACGCACGGAGGCGTGGACGCCGTGTACACCGCCGACCCGCGTCTTGACCCGGCGGCCGTGCAGATTGGCGATATCAGCTACAGCGAGGTGCTGGGGAAGGACTTGCGAGCGATGGACCTCACGGCGATCACGCTCTGCAAGGAGAACGCGCTCCCGATCCTCTACTTCAACATCATGAAAGAGGGCAACCTTCGCAGCGCCCTGGCTGGCGACGATATAGGTACGCTTATCCACTGATGCCAGACAGCTTTGTAGACGCGGCCATAGAGGACTGCCGGGACAAGATGGCCCGGGTCGTCGAGCACACAAAGGGTGAGTTCGGCTCCATCCGGACCGGGCGAGCAGCACCTGCGTTAGTAGAGAAGCTGCGTGTGGAGTACTACGGAGCCGAGGTGCCGCTGCAACAGCTGGCTGGTATTTCTGTCCCGGAGGCGAGGGTCCTGGTGATCACGCCCTACGAGAAGGGCCCCAACGCCATGAAGGCGATCGAGAAGGCGATCCAGTCGTCCGATCTGGGGATCACTCCTAGCAACGACGGCAGTGTTATACGGCTCGTCTTTCCTCTTCTAACGGCCGAGAGGCGCAAGGAACTGGCCAAGGTCGCTCACCATAAGGCCGAAGAGGGGCGGGTGGCCGTCCGCAACCACCGGCGTGCCGCCCGCAAGGACCTTGAGGCTCTGGAAAAAGACGGCGACATTTCTTCTGACGAGCTCGACCGGGCTGAGAAGGAGCTGGACAAGCTGACCCACGACAACACCTCGGAGATCGACCGGCTACTTGCTCACAAAGAGCAAGAGCTGATCAATGGCTGACCGCCGGCCCGAGGCTCGGGGCCAAGGCACTGGCCGTCGTAGTCCTGGCCATGGCGCTCCGCTGGTACTTTTTGGTTGGGGTGAAGGCGAAGCCCCGGACGACTTCGATCCCGCCTCGCCGACAGGACCGTTCCCCGTTGTAGACGCAAGAGGGGCAGTTGTGGATGTGCGAAGGGCAGCGGTCGCAGGTCCCGAGGCGGCCAACAGCTACGATCGTGAGGTTGTCACTCGAGCGAAGTTGGTAGCCGAAGTGAGCTCTGGAGATGTGGAGTTGCCACACTGGGCCGATCCTCCGACCGGCGAGGTACCCCGAGCCCTAGCCGGGCCGGGTGAGGGCGATGACGAGATGCAGGC
>DASSZK010000276.1:0-10964 GCA_035702845.1 Acidimicrobiales bacterium | reverse complement strand
CCGCGGATACGCAGAGGTGCTGGCGTCGACGCGAAACTGATGGCATCGAAACGCGGGTCTGAACCTACGAACCAGAGTTGGCGTAGTGCATGGCCCATGGCCCACTCCGGCGCCGGACGGCGCTGCAGCAGCGCCAGGTGCTCGGCTGTCCCGGCGACCATTGCATCCCATCTCGGGTCCCCAGCCGTGGACGGCTCGAAGAAGAAAATGGCTTCATCATCGTCCATTGCCAGCCACGCGGAGTCCGAGACCATCTGGCGCACCAAGCGAACCAAGTCCGCCGTACTGTGGCGCTGGCGTAGCCCGTGGCGCAGGGCTGCAGCCGCAGCCGGTACGGTTAGCAACTGGTTGCGGTGCACGGGGCTGGCCGAGCCCGCTCTAACAGCCGCCAGCAAGCGCGCCGTCGTACGGGCGGCGGGTGTTTTGTCGCCTCGCTCGTAGGCCGCAACATTGCTTTGAGCCGTCCCGGCAGCCCGTGCAACCTCGGCCAGAGTCAAACCCGCATCAAGACGGGCAGCCCTCAGCTCCCAGCCATGCACACGATAAACATATCAGTTATCTACCGGGGAGGGTTCCAGCCGGGCCACCTGACGGTCCAGATCTGAGCGTTGGTCATGCGACGGTACGCGGGTGTACACAAGCGTCCGGCCGGCACGCCCACCTGCTCGGCCCACTCAGACAGGTTCACAGGATCAGTACTAGATCATACGTACGACAACTAACACCCACTCGACTTCCAGCAGCTGGCAGCCCCCGACGGCGGTAGCCAAAGTTTCCCCCCGGTTGTTGCCGCTCGTCGCCTGACGGGCGCCCCACGGCGCATGAGCACCAAAGCACCAAGGCCATCTCCCGGCTACGGGCTCAAAGTCGCAGCAAGCGCCTCCATAGGCTGGCGCGAGGCTGACCAGTCACGGCTGGCCGGGCCGAGGACGCCTTCGCCTCACGGCATTTACACCGCCGGTCCTTGGGCACACCGGCCAGCACCTGGTCCACGTGGGCACCACAACCTGCCCACGTCCGCCGGCCGCACTTCCTGCATGTCACTTGTCTGCACATACCCCCCAGGGTATCGCGGGCAGGGCCGGGCGCGCGGTCACGGCCCGAGCTGCCCGCCGGTTATGCCGGGCGCTTCGCCCTTACCAGGGCGTCGATCGCCGTTCGAGCTCCGTCGTCGGTGCTCACGGAGCGCTGTACCCGCTCGGCTCGCTCGATCTGCAGCCCCTCCAGGTCCACAACAAGGTCCTCGGGCGAGAACAGCACAGCCGGGTCCTGAGGCCCGCCCACGCCGTCGCTCAGGTTGGTGATGTCATGGCCGACGACGAGGAGCACACCCCCAGGGGCGAGTGCCGCCGCTGCCCGCCGAAGGAGTTGGCCCCGGTCTGGGGCCGGCACGTGGAGGTACATGGTGATAATGAGATCGAACCGCCCGGGACTGGGCACCCACTGCCGTAGGTCTGCGTTGACCCAGTCGACTTCGACCCCCCTGGTCGAAGCGAGGCGCTCCGCCTTGGCGAGCCCCACTGCCGAAAAATCGACCGCCGTGACGCTCCAGCCCTTCCCCGCCAGCCAGATGGCGTTGCGACCTTCCCCGCAGGCGAGGTCCAATGCGGTCCCAGGCACCAGCTGCTCGACCTCGTCGACCAGGAACCGGTTGGGCTCGGCGCTCCACACGAGCTCGTCGGTGCCGTACCTTGCATCCCACTCAGCGCTGTCCATAATGACGCACTTTACCCCCCGGGTACCGGCACAGGGCGTGGGCGAACCTCTCGGATGGGGCCACGGGGGCGACTTATACCCAGCCACGGGCCCCGGTGTCGCAAACACTAAGCGGCCAACTTCGCGAAGGTCGGTTCATTTTCTTTTTGTTGGCAGATTTTGATATCACCTGCGCTAGGGCCTTGTGGCACATAAGGCATGGCTCTATCATCTGCGTACATGCCCCGCCCCCCACGTAGACCAGCCATCGCTGCAACCGCCGGGGCCCTGGGGCTGTCTGGCCTCGCCTTGGCCGCTTCAATTGTCCCTGGGGCCGGTGCCCCCGGCGCTTATGGCGCAGCTGCGACCACCGTGCCTGCTGCCACCACCGTGCCTGCTGTTACCGCGGTGCCCCCTGTGACAATGTACACCCCGGGGACGGGCGCTATAGAGGGCCGGGCTACGACGACCGGGGGCTCGCCACTCGCAAACATATGTGCCGCAATATCAAAGGGGCCCTGGTACGAGGAGGCAAGGACCAACGCCAACGGCGCTTACACCCTGAGCGGGCTCCCGCCGGGGCGGTACGCAATTGCCTTTTCACCATGCGGGCGGGACAATTACTTTTACCGGGCCCAGTTTTACAAGGCCAGGCAGGACCCGGGGCCCCCCGCTTTGAGCCCCACGCCGGATTTGGTGAGCGTGAAGGCGAGGGCGGTGACCACCGGCGTCGACGCCTCTCTCGTTTCCCTGGCTACCAGCGATGGCGGCCCACAGTGGCTCCAGGTCATAAACGAGTACCGCCGGGCCTCGGGCCTGCGCCCTGTGTACGACGAGCCGCTGTGGGACGCCGCCTTGGCGGCGCACCTGCGCTACCTGCGCCTGACCCCGGCCAAGTACTTCACAGGTCCGTACCGCAGCCTCCACACGGAGAACCCTGCGAGCCCTTATTACAGCAGCCAAGGCGCTCAAGCGGCGGACAGCAGTGACCTGTACCCGGGCATCAGTTCGCCGATGGCGGCTATCGACGGGTGGCTCGAAGCGCCTTTCCATGCCATTGGCATGCTTCGCCCCGGCCTTCAACGGGTCGCCTTCGGCTACCAATCTGGCGAAGCTGGGCTCGATGTGATCAGTGGCCTCGGTGCGACGGTGGCTACATCGCCCGTCGTCTTCCCCGGCAACGGTATGACTACGGGCCTGACCTCGTTCGGCGGCGAGTTGCCCAACCCTCTCCAGACCTGCGGTTGGACCTCCGCCGGCTTGCCGATGATCGTGCTCCTCCCCTACCCACCGGGCCCTGTCAGCGCAACCCTCGTGTCGAGCGCAGGGACCGTCGAGTCCAGCGCCAAGGGCACGCTCTGCATCGTCGACCAGTCCGACTACCGCTCGTCCGACCCCGTCTACGGCTCGACAGGTGCAGCCATCCTGGCAGCAGACCATGCCGTGCTGTTGTTCCCAAAAGCGCAATTGGTGCGTGGCACCTACACGGTGCGCATGGTACCCAAACCGCATGCCCCCGTCGTGTGGTCCTTCCATGTCCGCCCCGGTGCTGCCTAAAAGGCTGCCCGAGCGCCGCAGATTGAGGCTCTGCGAGGTGTAGCTTCCGCGCTGGTGTAGCTTCCGCGCTGGTGGATCTCAGTGCTGCAAGATCTCAGTGCTGGAGGATCTCAGCGATCTCTGACTTGGCGGGGACCCGGCCGCTCGAGACCAAGTTGCCGTTCACGACCAACGCGGGGGTGTGCATGACCCCGTACGACATGATGGTGGCAATATCAGTCACCTTCTCCACCTCGACCGCTAAATGGGCCTCCGCGGCTGCCTCGTGTACGAGCAACTCGAGGCGCCGGCAGTTCGGGCAGCCAGTACCAAGGATCTTGACGTTCATGTGCAGGACCTCCTGTCGTGTCTGTTGGGGGAAGGGGCCGTTCGTCGCCAAGGGCTAGAGCAGAGCATTGAACACATAACCGATCATGATGATGGCAACGGTGACAACCCCGACAAATATGGCGATGAGCTTTGGTTTGATGACCTTGCGCAGGATGACCATCTCGGGCGCCGAGATCGCAGTAATGGCCATCATGAACGCCAGCGTGGTGCCCATGGGTAAGCCTTTTTGGATGAGCGCCTGCACGATCGGGATGGTCCCGGCTGCGTTCGAATAGAGCGGGACGGCGATCAGCACGACCATGGGTACGGCGAACGGGTTCCCACGCCCGGCGTACTGGGCTACAAAGCCCGTCGGCGCGTAACCGTGGATGGCCGCACCGAAGACGATCCCGCCGATCACCCATGGGAACACCCGGCGTAAGATCTCCTTGGTATAGGACAAGGCGTCGCTGACGCGCCGGTCCCAAGCAACCGAGACGGCTGCGCTTTCGCCAAGTTTGATCTTGAGGACATAGTCCTCTATTTCTCGCTCCAGATGTAGCCGCCCGATCACCGTGCCGCCCGCGACGGCCACGACAAGACCAAGACCGATGTAGATGAGGGCGATCTTTATGCCAAACAGGCCTGCGAGCAGGACCAGCGCCACCTCGTTCACCACCGGCGAGGCGATCAGGAAGGCGAAGGTTACCCCCAGTGGCAGCCCGGACTCCACGAACCCGATGAACATGGGCACGGCCGAGCACGAGCAAAACGGCGTGAGCGTACCCAGTAGGGCCGCCAGCACCGTCCCGGCAAACTCGCTCCTGCCGGCTACGACCTTCTTCACCCTCTCGGGAGGGAAGTAGCTCCTTATAACGCTGACGACAGGGATGATCCCACCGAGCAGCAGGAAGATCTTCGGGACGTCAGTCAGGAAGAAAGCGACCGACCCACCGAGGTGGGTATGGCGCTGGAGGCTCAGCACGTCGTAGGTCAGCCAGGATGCGACGTTCCCGAGTTCGATGTACGCGCCGAACCAAGCGGCAAGAGCTGGACCCATCCATGCCAGGCGCCGGCGCGGGGACCGGGGTGCGTGGCCAAGAGGGAGCAGCGCCGCACGCCCGCGCCATTGCCGCGGCTCCGTTGCACCGCTTACTGGAGCGTCTTCAGCTGGGGCGTCGTTAGATGGGGTGTTTTTAGCTGGGGCGCCTTTAGTGGGAGCGGTCACAGCTTGGGCCCTACCCTTGCGCCGTCCCGTCTCGTGCCGGGCAACGTCTCGGTGCTGCGCACCCGGCAGGCGGGGGTCCTTTCGCCCAACCGAGAGGGGTGCAGGGCCGCCTCCAGGCCCTCCCACGCCGCTTGCAGAGCTTCGAGCTGCACGGTGAAGTGCGACCACCGGCCGTCAGCGGGGTCGGGGTGCTCGTCTACGAAGCCAGCCTGGCGCAATTTGGCCACGTGGTGCGACACAAGGTTCTGTGGCACACCGAGAGCGCTTGCCAGCTCGCAGTTGCAGATCTCGCGGCCGAGTACCAACAGGAAGATCCGCCGCCGGGTGGGGTCAGCCAATAGTTTTACAAGCTCCGCTGCCGCCGGCGCCAAGTCCGTGGACGAAGAGCTCGCTTGGGTCTGTCCAGATTTGACCTGTTTGGCCACTTCGCCGTCTCACCTCAACTTCAATCCTGCCGGGAGCATTTTGGCGCTACCAGCCGCAAGTGCACGCTGGGGCGGCAATTGCACCAACCCAAATTGCACCAATCTTCATCGAACTATCCGCTCATCATGGCCCGCAGCGCGGACGCTCGATAGGGACGAAAGCCACTTACGGAGGAGCTACGAAGTCTGGACCGGCCCCGACTGAGCCCAAATGTACGGTCTACCGAACAAGGACTGTTCGGTCTTGGTGCCGCCACGGCTGACTGGCTCATCTGCGCCCGTCCTACTAGACCAGACGGCAATGACGCGTACCGAGTGGGACACTCCTCCGGGCGGGGTAGTGACCCCCCCGGTTCCGACCAACCCCAGAGGGGGCTCGGCCAAACCCAGAGAGGGCTCGGCCGCCGGCCACGGCCGGCATACGTCGGCTGGGACCAACGCCGTCTTTCGAGCCCGACGGGTGTCGCTGGCCCTGGTCGTGGTCTTGGCCCTGACGACTGTTGGTCTCGTGGTGGCGCGCTCTGGTGGCAATGCGGCGGCGCACAGTCGCCGTACTGCGTCCGCGGCGCAGCCTCCGAGCTCTCACCTCGCTCGGCACAGCGGTGCGCTTGGAGCCGGGACGTCCCTGCCTTTCGCTTCGCCCTCAGGCCGGGGTATGGCCCCCGGGCCCAACCTTGCGCCCGGCTCCGACCCGGCTGCGCTCCCTGGTGATGTCCTGATCGCCGACGAGGACAACAGCCGATTGGTGGTCGTCAACCCCGCCGGCGCCGTCGTGTGGCAGTTCCCTGGCCGGGGCAGCCTGCCTGCCGGTACGACGTTCCTACGGCCTGACGACGGGTTCTTTGCCCCGAACGGCCGAGAGATATTGGCCACGGAGGAGACCGATCAGGTCGTCTCCCTGATCGGCTTGCGGTCCCAGCGCATCCTGTGGCGTTACGGCACTCCAGGCGTGCCCGGGGCCGGTGCCAACCAGCTCTCGAACCCCGATGACGCCCTGTTGTTGCCCAACAACGACGTCGTGATCGCCGACATCAGGAACTGCAGCATCCTGGTCACAAAAGTTGGCCTGCACGTGCCACTGCAGCGCTTCGGCATACAGGACACCTACTGCTACCACGAGCCCCCGCTGCGCTTCGGCAGCCCCAACGGTGCATTCCCTCTCACTGATGGGAACTACATCGTGACCGAGATCAACGGCGACTGGGTCGACGAGATGACCCCCTCGGGCAAGATCCTGTGGTCAACGCACCCGCCCGGGGTCGCCTACCCGTCCGACACCAACGAGGTTTCCAGCGGTGTGTTCGTGACGGTCGACTACTCCAAACCAGGTCAGGTAGTGGAGTTCAATTCGAAGGGCCAATTATTGTGGCGCTACGGTCCCAAGAGCGGTCCCGGGATGCTCAACACGCCCTCTTTGTGCGAGCCCATCCCGACCAACGGTGATTTCTTGTGCAATGACGACAGCAACGACCGGGTGATCGTTATTGACCCGAGGACCGACAAGATCGTTTGGCAATACGGCCACACAGGGGTGGAGGGCACAGGGCCTGGCTACCTGAGCGGCCCCGACGGGGTGGACCTCGCACCGCCGTACTCCATGCTGGTGCGGCACCGGGCAACGATCGGCTTGCCAACGCTGACTTGCGCCCCAGGCCTTCCGCCCGGCGCGTGCACCGTGCTGGGCCACTAGAGCCTGGGCGCAGCGGGACCTCGCCCCCTGCGCCCGTCATGACCGTGATCGCCTGTAGGCCATCCCCCACGGCGGAGAACTGAACCGGTCATTTCGCCACTGCGTTCAGACGCGGATCGGTCGTATGCGAAAGCCCTCGACATTGCTTGCCAGCTTGCGGATATCGCCGACGTCCGCCGTCAGGACCGCACCTCCGCCCGCCCCCGCCGATACCGCAACAACTATGGCGTCGACGGTTCCTGCCACGCCGGTCATTCCCGCTAATCGCTTCAGTTCCGCGGCCGCTCGCGCGAGCGGTTCGGTGACGGGCACGATCTCCAACTTCTTGAGCCTCTGGTTCACCATCGCGTCTCGGTTGTCACCGAAGAGCGTCTCCGCCAGGACCACGGCTGGCACTAAGACAGGAACTCCGGCCTCTCGAGACGAGGCGAGGAGGGCTCTGGCATCCTCGCTGTCATTCCTCGCTATGGCCCACAGCCCCTCGCTGTCGAGCACGACCGAGGGCCACGGCGCCGGAGAGACGCCCGTTAGCCCTCGGCGAACCATTGATCGAGAACCCGGTCATACGCGTCCTGGGTCGGCGTTCCCGCTTCCCGCACCATCTCGTCAACAAGCTCACCCAGGCGTTCTTGAGCCAAGGCGGCATAGAGCAACTCATTGATCGACGCCGAGAGGGCCCGATCTCCGAACTGTGCACGGATCTCATCCACGAGCGGCTTATCGAGGGTCAGGGAGACCTTCTCCTTCTCTCTGGGGCCAGGGCGTCCGAGCACGTTCAGCCCACGCACCCTAAGCCGACTTGCTGCGCCAAAGGCTGGGCCGGCCTCGGTGCGCACCTCGCCGATCGGAACATGTCCCGAGCCTGGTGAACGCTCTGGTGGTGTGGATGCTCTCTTCCTGGCTGATGCCGGCACGCTAACCATCCTACCAGTAGTAGGATTGAGTGGCGCCCGAGGCGTCTCGGAGGCTCACCCGGCGAGGCGGAGCCTGAGTGGTAGCGCGTTGCCAACGGGCTCCTAGCGGCGCTGGGAGGCCTGCCGTGGCGCACTAGCGGCTGGCTGCGGGCGAAAACGTGAAGTCCGAGCGGAAGTCACCCGAGGTGGTCCCGGCCAAGGCAGCAAAGGCCTGCCCGCTCCCCCTAAAAGTCCATTGACCTGGGTAAATCCGAGCCTTTAAGACACGCTAACACGGCAACCATTTCCGTCAGGTTACGGCTCTCGTGAGGCTGGTCGCAGTTTACTTGCCCGTAACTTCAGGGACATCCGTGCGTAACTGCTGTCGCGCAGGATGTACACAGGTCATAACATTTGGCGCCTTTGACCTAGTGCCGCAATAGGCAACCTTTGCCCTCTCTGACCGAGCCAAAGGAGACGGTAGTTAGTGGGCTTTCGCCCCCTCGAAGAGGTAAAGGTCCCTGGAGGCAGCACTACTTGACAGCAGGTAAGCGGGCAGGCCGGCGAGCCGAGCCCCACGACCCCAAGACAGGAACGCACATGTCAATAGGCACAACCGCTCCACGCAAGTACGCGTCCATCGTGAAGAACGAAACCCTGGAAGACTACTCGCTGCGCTATGCCCCGCAATCTTTTCGCAAGTGGGGCAGCTATACGGTGGCGACAACCGCCTTGGGCGGGATCGCGTACATGGCCGACTTCTCTATTGGAGGGTCGATCGCCATATCCCACGGGTTCACGAACGCCATCATCGCCATCCTGGTGTCCGCCGTCGTCATCTTCGCCACGGGCGTCCCCATCTCGTACTACTCGGCCCGTTACGGCATTGACATGGACCTATTGACTCGCGGCGCCGGCTTCGGCTACCTCGGCTCGACGCTGACGTCGGTCATATATGCAAGCTTCTGCTTCATTTTCTTTGCCCTTGAGGGATCCATCATGGCCCAGGCCTTCAACGTCGGCCTTGGGATCCCGCTGTCCGTCGGTTACTTACTCGCCGCCCTGGTCATCCTCCCTCTGGTCATATTCGGGATGAGCCTGCTCTCCAAGCTCCAGGTCTGGACCCAACCGATATGGCTGCTGATGATGGTGCTGCCGTTCGTTGCCATCGCCGCCCGCCACCCTGGGGCGTTTTCCAAGTTCGTCCATTTCGTGGGCACCGGCACGTCCTCGCACTTCACAGCCATCGGCTTCGGCCTCGGAGCCGGCGTAGCGCTGTCGCTCATCGCCCAGATCGGCGAGCAGGTCGACTACCTGCGCTTCATGCCCGAGAAGACCGAAGCCAACTCCGTGCGCTGGTGGGCAGCCGTTTTGTGCGCCGGGCCGGGATGGGTAGTGCTCGGGGCCCTCAAGCAGATCGGTGGCGCCTTCCTGGCTGCCTATATCGCTGAGCGCGTGGGGATGGTCAAGGCGGACGAGCCGATCCAGATGTTCCTGAGCGGCTACAACGCCTTCATCCCCGCAGCGGCCCTCACGCTGGCCGTGATCTACGTGATCCTGTCCCAGGTCAAGATCAATGTCACCAACGCCTACTCGGGGTCACTGTCGTGGTCCAACTTCTTTAGCCGGCTCCTGCACCGCCACCCCGGGCGTGTGGTGTGGATCTTCTTCAGCGTAGGCATCTCTTTGACCTTGATGGAGGTGGGGGTGTTCAGCTTCCTCAACTCCGTGCTCGGCTTTTACTCGAACGTTGCCATCGCCTGGATCGGGGCCGTGGTCGCCGACCTGGTGGTCAACAAGCCGCTCGGGCTGTCCCCGCCGTACATCGAGTTTAAGCGGGCCCACCTGTACAACTTCAACCCTGTCGGCTTTGGCTCGATGCTCATCGCCTCCATCGTTTCCATCCTCGCCTACTTCAGCGCCTTCGGCGAGACGGGCAAGGCCTTCTCCACCTTTATTGCCATCGGGCTGGCCTTCATGCTCTCACCGGTCATCGCCATAGCCACCAAGGGCAAGTACTACATCGCCAGGGCCGACACCATGCCCGACCCGATGGTTGTGGACGGGCAGATGTCGAGCGCCACCCACGAGTGCCTGGTGTGCGCCACGAGCTACGAACGTCCCGACGTTGTCATGTGCCCGCACCACGGGGGCACCGTGTGCTCGCTGTGCTGCAGCATCGAGCGCTCCTGCCACGACAGTTGCAAGAACGGCAACGTGACGCTGACCGACAAGCGCTCGGGTACTTATGAAGCTCCCATCGACGTGACGGATGCAAGGCCTGGGACTTCGCCCGTGCCCGCCGCCGCCAGCACGGCCAACTGACCCTGCGAGCCCACTTACAAAGGAGCACTGACGTGGCAGAAGTCGTATTCCCAGCAGACCCCGGCAAGTCCCGCTTCGACCAGGACCTCGTCGGCCACAACCGCTGGCACCCGGACATCCCGGCCGCCACTTCCGTAAAGCCCGGCTCGGTGTTCCGCATGGAGTGCCTGGACTGGACGGACGGCCAGGTGCACAACGACGACGACGCAACCGATATCCGTGACATAGATCTCTCCGTCGTCCACGTGCTCTCGGGCCCCATCGATGTTGCGGGCGCCGAGCCCGGGGATCTCTTGGTCGTCGACATCCTCGACGTGGGGCCCTTCCCCGACTGCTCGTGGGGCTTCACGGGCATATTCGCCCACAACAACGGGGGCGGCTTCCTCACCGAGGAGTTCCCCGAGGCCGCCAAGGCCATATGGGACCTCGACGGGATCTGGGCCAGTTCCCGGCACATCCCGGGAGTTCGGTTCCCAGGCATCGCCCACCCCGGCCTCATGGGCTGCGCCCCGTCCCACGAGCTACTGGACAAGTGGAACAGGCGTGAGGCCGCGCTCGTCGCCACCGACCCCCACCGCGTGCCGCCGCTCGCCAACCTCCCCAATCCCGAGAACGCCCTGCTCGGTGGCCTGGCCGGTACGGCGGAGTTTGACCGGGTCGCACGGGAGGCGGCCAGGACGGTGCCCCCCAGGGAGCACGGCGGCAACGTCGACATCAAGAACCTCTCCAAGGGGTCACGGGTCTATCTCCCCGTCTACGTCAAGGGCGCCAACCTGTCCCTTGGCGACCTGCACTTCTCCCAAGGCGACGGCGAGATCTCGTTTTGCGGGGCCATAGAGATG
>DASSZK010000420.1:0-2842 GCA_035702845.1 Acidimicrobiales bacterium | reverse complement strand
TCCCGCCGCTCATTCGCACAGTTCGCGGCGCCGGCTACCGCCTGCGCTCCCCTTCCGATTAGGAGAATCTAATCGCCTGAGGGTTGGTCGCTTAAGGTTCGGCGGTCATTGTGAGGGTATGACAGATGGCCTTCCAACCAGACGCCGGTGGCACCGCTGGGCCTTGTTTACGCTCGTCGGTACTCTCGGCGCTGGCGGGGTGGCTAGCGGCGTCCTTCTATCAGCAGGCAATCGAGGCTCCCTCGCCGCGTCCGCGCGCCTCTTAGCTGCCAGCACGCTCGGCGCCGCTGGCGCCGACCAGGCGGCGGTCAGCTATGTCGACCGTCACGACCCCGGGCCCGGCGCGGCGCAGGTGTTCACGACCGAGCCCGACGTCGACCGGGGTATCCGCGTCTACGACGTGCGGGTCCTGGCTCCCAACGGCACGACCTACGTCGTGCACATCCAGCAGTCCAATGATGCGGTGCTCTTCGCCAGCTCGGCCGAGCAGCAGACGGCCCCGACGCCCACGACTCGCACCGCGCCGCTGGCGACGAGCCCGCCGGGCCGACCCCCTGCGGCGGCGAACCCAGCATCCACCACGCCGCCGCTGCAGGCCTCCGAAGCGGTCGAGGCGCCCGAGGCCACCGCGGCAACAGAGTCTGGCGCCGACTCGGGGGACCGATCGGGCACCTCAGAGGCCTCCTCATCGGACCATGTGAAGGCAGCATCGAGCGGTAACGACAGCTGACAAAGGTGCCTTCAGCGTCCACAAGTGTTGGGCAGCGCGGACGCCACAAGCAATACCAACCAGATCACCAGGAAACGGAGAATCTCCACATGACGGACAATTCCAGAACCCCGACCGCAGCGCCGCGGGGAAACGACGAGCCAGCGCAGCCGGCCGGTAGGCCCCGGCAGCAGCGTCGGACGCAGGTACTGCGCGGCTCCGCGCTCGGGCTCGGCGTCCTCACCATCGCGGGAGGGGGACTCCTCGCTGCCAGCCCGACCGCCTTTGCCGCGAGCAGTGCACCGACGCACGGCAAGACAACGTGCGCCATCGCCGGCGATGAGTGCAGGAATGCCATCAAGTACGCCAACACCAAGGATGGGGGAGGTGCCACCGTGCTCGCGGTTGAAGCCGACACCGAGGCCCACGGCCGCGGTGTGTCCCGCCGTGTGTTCGACATCCGGGTAAAAACTGCCAAGGGCATCTACAACATCCACGTCTTCCGCAGCGACAGTCCTCCCTACAACGACGGCGTGTGGTGGCAGACGCTCGCTGAGAACCAGAACCCTGGCGGCGGTTCTGGGTCAGGCGACGGTTCTGGGTCAGGCGACGGTTCTGGGTCAGGCGGACGGGGCTCGACTGGCTCGGTCAGCTCGGACGCCCCTCAGATCTCGGCCCGCCGGGCAGCGACTGCTGCGACCAACTTCGTCTCCAGCCAGGGACGCCATGTCCTCTGGGTAAAGCACAGCCAGCTCAAGTCGAAAGGCCAGAAGGACTACTACCAAGTTAAGCTGCAGCTCGGAGGTAACGGCCACAAGGCCGGCACGACCAACGTGTGGGTCGATGCCTCGTCTACCTCGGGCATCGTTACCGCCGTGTCGGGCAGTGGGCTCAGCTACCGCGATACCAACCTGGTGCCTGCCTCGATCGCCCGAGCAAACGCCGTGAAGGCAGCCGGTGGCGGCATCGTCTACAAGACAGACCTCAACGGTGGCAAGTGGCGCTGGTACTGGGTGTTCGTGCGCAACGCCAGCACCAAGTACAAGGTCGGTATCGATGCTGTGACAGGTGTGATCACCCAGGTGCACAAGAACTGACGAACCTGGGCGCGCCACGAGCGCAATCGCAGCATCCGGTGGCTCGCTCTGGCTGGAGTTCCCCAGGGGCATACCCGCATTGCCAAGGTAAGCACCCGCACCGACTCCATTGAGCGGCTGGTGCCAATCTCTCAACCGAAGAGACGATGCCCTCTGACGGCGGGAGCCACTAGGTTGAGATCCTGCCCTGGATGTAGGCGCTCCTGACCACCGAGGTGACCAGCACTTGGTGGCCCATCCGACACGCCGACTGCGTACAGCATGCCCAGCCCCCCCAAGCGCCGGCGCCTGCCAAGAATGTTCGGGGAGACCCTCAGCCAGTCGGTGCCGGTTCGTCGGTGAGCCAGTCCTGCAAGCCGACGATCTCAAAGACGCGGCGCACGATGCCCTGAGCGCCCCGAAGCTCCATCCGGCTGCCACCGGCTTCGACCTGTCGCTGGGCATCAACCAGGGCAGCGACACCTGAGGCATCGATGAACGTGACGCCAGACAGATCGACCACGACAGTCGAGCCGGCAACGGCCATAATGGCAGTCCCGAGCTGGTAGGCAACTGCGATGTCCACATCGCCGACGGGTACGACGCGGTACCACCCGTCGCCACGTTCGGTCGTGATCCGAAGTGCTTCCATGGCCGAGCCACTCCCCACGGTGACCAGTCATTTGGCGCTGCAAATTCAGCCTAGGGTCGCGAGCGACCAAGGTCAAAGGGTGGAGACCCACGAGGCGGGTTCTTGGCGACCCCGCCGAAGGACCCCTCGTCCATAGACGGACCTCTTGCCCGATTGTTAAGAGGTTGCGGGCCACGCCGAGCCGCATCGTCCCGCGAGGCCACGGTTTTCGCTTGACGGAGCACCGTGGTGTTTTCGGAATGTCTGAACGCTAACGTAATTGGAGCCAAAGGCGTTCTCCATCGCGCCCGGCAGGCTCGAGACCTCGAAGGTGCTGCCGGGAGCGTAAGTGAAATGGGAGACGGAGATGAGGCGTTGAAGAATAAGACACGAAAGCTCGGACTGGGCTTACTGCTCGTCGCATTC
>DASSZK010000322.1:0-11576 GCA_035702845.1 Acidimicrobiales bacterium | reverse complement strand
GTCGACTACGGAGCCCAGTACGCCCAGCTCATAGCCCGTCGGGTCCGCGAGGCGCGCGCTTATAGCGAGATCGTCCCCCACAGTCTGAGCGCGGCCGAGATCCTGGCTCGGCGCCCTGGGGCCATCATCCTGTCGGGCGGCCCCGAAAGCGTGTACTCGCCCGGGGCGCCGCAGGTGAGCGCTGAGCTTTTCAGCGCGGGCGTACCCGTGCTGGGGATTTGCTACGGCCTGCAGGCTATGGCCGTTGCCCTCGGGGGTGAGGTGAGCCACACCGACAAAGCCGAGTACGGGCCCACGCAGGTGGAGATCGCTCCAGGCTCTCAGCTGCTCGAAGGGCTTCCCGATCACCAGACCGTATGGATGTCGCATCGCGACTCGGTGTGCGCCCTGCCTGCCGGTTTTGTGGCAACGGCGTCCACGGCCACCACAGCCATCGCTGCCTTCGAGGACCCCGCCCGGCGCCTCTACGCGGTCCAGTGGCACCCTGAAGTGCTCCACTCGCAAAATGGCCAGCGGGTCATCGAGAACTTCGTGCGGGCCTGCGCCGGCATCCCGGCCGAATGGACGACCGGCAACATAATCGACGAATCGGTGAAGTCCATCGCCGGCACCGTTGGCGGTCACCCCGTGATCGCCGGCTTATCCGGGGGGGTTGATTCAGCCGTAGCCGCTGCACTCGTGCAAAGGGCTGTTGGCGAGCAGCTGACGTGCGTGTTCGTAGACCACGGCCTGCTGCGCGAAGGCGAGCGTGAGCAGGTGGAGGAGGACTTCGTGCGGGCGACCGGTGTGCGGCTGCACACCGTGCACGCCCACGAGCAGTTCCTCGACGCCCTCGCCTCGCTTGCTGATCCGACCGACCCTGAAGCCAAGCGCAAGGCCATTGGGCGCGAGTTCATCCGGTGCTTCGAGGCGGCCGCCAAGCAGATCATCGCAGCCCAGGGCGAGGAGCACGCCGGCGAGGTGCGCTTCTTGGTCCAGGGCACCCTATACCCCGATGTCGTGGAGTCGGGGGGCGGCGAGGGAGCATCGAACATAAAGAGCCACCACAACGTCGGAGGCTTGCCGGACGACCTGCAGTTCGAGCTGGTCGAGCCGCTTCGGCGCCTGTTCAAGGACGAGGTACGGGCGGTGGGCGAGGAGCTCGGTCTGCCCCACGACATCGTGTGGCGCCAACCGTTCCCCGGTCCCGGCCTGGCAATACGGATCGTGGGGGCCGTCACTGAAGAGCGCCTCGTCATCCTGCGAAAGGCGGACGCGATCGTGCGCGAGGAGCTCTCCCGAGCCGGGCTCGACCGCGAGATCTGGCAGTGCCCGGTGGTACTGCTGGCCGACGTGAGGAGTGTCGGTGTCCAGGGGGACGGCCGCACGTACGGGCAACCGATCGTGCTGCGCCCGGTAAGCAGTGAGGACGCCATGACGGCTGACTTTTCCCGGTTGCCCTACGACCTTCTGGCTCGTATCTCCAACCGGGTGACGAACGAGGTGGAGCAGGTGAACCGGGTCGTCCTGGACATCACGAGCAAACCACCCGGCACAATTGAGTGGGAGTAGAGGCGAGGCGAGTGGGAGTAGAGGCCGGCCGGAGCGGGGCGCGCCAGAGGAGCTGAGAGCCCGTTTGTCGTACCCGGGCGGCGAAGAGGCGCCTGCATTGGCCGGAGCCGGAGGTAGGTTGCCGCCATGGGACGAACAGACACGCTGGCTGCCCGCTCGGGCACATTTTCGATCGGTGGCGACGTCACCGTCAACCGCTTGGGTTTTGGGGCTATGCAGCTCACGGGCCGAGGTGTGTGGGGGGAGCCCGCTGACCCCGATGAGTGCGTAAGGGTCTTGCGACGGGCCGTCGAGCTGGGCGTGGATCTAATTGATACAGCCGACTCCTACGGCCCGACCGTCTCCGAGGAGCTGATCCGCAAGGCTCTGCATCCTTACCCGGAGGGCCTGGTCATTGCTACGAAGGCAGGTTTGACGCGCCAGGGCCCGGACCGCTGGCTGCCGGTTGGCCGGCCCGAGTACCTGCGCCAGCAGTGCGAGATGAGCCTGCGACGGCTTGGCCTTGAGCGCATCGAGCTGTACCAGTTGCACCGCATCGACGCCAAGGTCCCACTCGAAGAGCAATTGGGCGAGCTGCGGGCGCTGCAGGGCGAGGGCAAGGTGCACCACATCGGCCTGAGCGAGGTGTCTGTCGAGGAGGTCGAGCGTTGCCGGGCAGTTGTTGACGTGGCAACCGTGCAGAACCGTTACAACCTGGCCGATCGGGCATCAGAAAGCGTGCTCGACTATTGCCAGGCCAACGGCATCGGTTTTATCCCGTGGTTCCCCTTGGCGACAGGGGAGCTGGCGGCCCCGGGCAGCCAACTGTCCGAGATGGCGGCCACCAAGGGCGCGGCTCCGGCTCAGTTGGCCCTGGCGTGGCTACTGGCGCGCTCTCCAGCGATGCTGCCCATCCCTGGCACGTCAAAAGTGACCCATCTGGAAGAAAACATGCAAGCCGCCGCTATCGAGCTCTCGGCGGACGAAGTCCAGGCGTTGGAGAAGCTCTGATATGGAGCTGGACCTGCACATAAGTAGTTTCACCTGGGGTGGCAGCCCGGCAGGGATCGGCCCAAAGCTCGGCGAGATCGCGCGGACAGCCGAGGATGTGGGCTTTTCGCGCATCTCGGTGATGGACCATGTCTGGCAGATCGGCGTGATCGGCCCTCCCGAGCAAGAGATGCTGGAGGCGTACACGACCCTCGGCTACTTGGCCGCACGTACGGAAAAAGTCGCTCTTATGACGGTGGTGACGGGGGCGACCTATCGCAGCCCTGGGCTTTTGGCGAAGATGGTCACGACCCTCGATGTGCTTTCTGGTGGTCGCGCATGGCTTGGGATAGGCGCCGCTTGGAACGAAGAGGAGTCCCGTGGGCTCGGCCTTTTCTTCCCCCCTTTGAGCGAGCGCTATGAGAGGCTCGAAGAGATCCTTCAAATATGCCTGCAGATGTGGGGAGATGACGACGGGCCTTTCCGGGGCAAGCACTACCAATTGGAGAGGACGCTGAGCTCCCCGCTGCCGGTGAGCCGCCCCCACCCGCCGATCCTCATCGGCGGCTCCGGCGAGAAGAAAACTCTTCGCCTCGTGGCCCGTTACGCCCAAGCCTGCAACATATTTTCTTTTGCTGACGTGGCCCACAAGTTTGACGTCCTGCGGGCCCATTGCGAGGCCGAGGGCCGTGACTACGACGAGATCGAAAAGACTGTCCTTTACAACTTCGACATCGGGCCCGATGGCGAGCGCGCCGGACAGGTGGTCGAGGACCTAGGGCGGCTGGCCGCACTGGGCGCCACGGCCGCTGTCGGGTCGGTGCCCAACGTTCACGACATACGCCCCTTGGAGCTCATAGGCGAGAAGCTGTTGCCGCAACTGCGCGATCTCTGAACGCAAGCTCGGTACGCCGGTGAGCCGCAAGTACCCGGTCGGTGGTGGGATCGCCACTCTACGTCAGGTGACGCCCGTTACTTAACTGGTTCAGTAAGATGCGGGCTGGGCCTATACCGGTTCAGTAACCCGGTGAGGCTGACCAAGAGACAACAAGAGGGGGGATCTCGTGAAGTCACGGTTTTCCAAGGCTGCCCTAGTGGCAGCCGGTCTCGGAGCGCTGGCCCTGGCGGGCGCACCATCCACCGCGTTTGCCAGCGTGCACACCGAGCCCACTGCTCCTACTCCGACGGCCGGGCGCACGCTCGGCCCCGACACGAAGTTCTTCGTCCCAGCGCCCCCTGACGGGTCCGTGGCGCAGATCGCCGGGCTCGTCAAAAGCGGCGACCTAACAGACGCTGCCAAGATCGCCCGCATGGTGACCACCCCTCAGGCCGTGTGGTTCAACGGCACCACCAAGTCCGGGGCTCCTCAGAACCCGGGCCAAATTGTGGAGTCCGTACGCCTGACGATGCTCGAAGCCAGGGCCGAGCACTCGGTGCCCGTGCTCGTCGTCTACAACATCCCCGGGCGGGACTGCTCGCAGTACTCCTCCGGTGGAGCCGCCACTGATGCGGCATACCAACAGTGGATGACCGGCTTCGCGCGAGGGCTCGGCCAAGGCAAGGCCGTCGTCCTGGTAGAGCCCGACGCACTGGCCAATCTCCCAAGCGATTGCCCGGCTGGTGCGTATGCCAACGAGACCAACCCGCCCACCGATGCCAGCCGCATTGCAGACATCAGCTTCGACGTCAACCTGCTGGAGAACGACCCGAACGCCTCTGTTTACCTTGATGCCGGGCATAGCGCCTGGCACAGCGTCGGTGATATGGCGTCGCGGCTCGTGCAAGCGGGAGTGCAAAAGGCACAGGGCTTTTTCCTCAACGTGTCCAACTACCAGTACACCCAGAACGAGGTGGACTACGGGACCTGGATCTCGGACTGCATAGCTCTTGGAGCGGGCAGCACGAGCTATAACTACTCGGCCAACTGCCCCAACCAGTACTGGAACGGCGGACCGGCGACCAGTTGGAACGGTACGGCCATGACGCCCTACCAGATATGGACCTCGGGCAATACCAACTTGGCCGCGGACACCGACGGCATCGACTCGCGCTATGCAAGCATGTTGGGCTCGACGACCCCGACGACTCACTTCGTGGTCGACACGAGCCGGAACGGGACTGGTCCAAACGACATGAGCACGTACGCGGCTGCCCCTTACGACCAGCCGGCCAACGTCATCAGCACCCTCGAAAGCGGTAACTGGTGCAACCCGCCGGGCGCCGGCCTCGGCGTGGCGCCGACAGCTGACACCTCGGGGGTGTCGCCCTTGCTCGACGCGTACCTCTGGGTCAAGACCCCCGGCCAGTCAGACGGCCAGTGCGACGCCACTGGGGGCGTGAGGGCGTGGGACAACAGCGCTTACACACCGCCGATCTCCGGATGGCCCGCACAGGGCAGCGCCACATTCTCCAGCTTTGACCCCCTCTGGAGCATCCAGACCGGAGCGGTCACCACCGACCCGGCGGCCGGTGCATGGTTCCCCCAGCAGGCGTTGCAGTTGGCCCAGTTAGCCAACCCGGCGCTGCCGGCAGGCGCACTCTGGCCGTAGTCAGCCCCCCACCGCTGTAGGCACGAAGGCGCAATCTTGCCGCCAGGTCGGGAGCCGGAGTAGAACCGCCGTTGTACGGGCTCTAGGACCGGACCTGACCTTGCTCGGCAGGCGCACCAGCGCCTTCGAGCGATCAGAACCCACCGCGCCCGTTCTCCATAGCCCATCGACAGGGAAACCCCCGCCGCCCTAACTGGCCCCAGGGCGACGGGCTTGCCCCCTTGGCACGGCTATTGGGGACGGGCGCAGTGATCCAGCACAACAACCGATTTCCGTCGCCATGTGGCGAACCTCTATACTGGCCGAGCGCCGTCAGGCCCCGTTGGACAGGGCGGTGTGCCAGTTTGCAAGCTGGATGTGCGCAACTGGGACCTGTGGTGCAGCTTGGAGTGCACGCCGGCCTGTCAAGCCGGAGGCCGCGGGTTCAAATCCCGTCAGGTCCGCGGTCGGATAGCTCAGTTGGTAGAGCGCGCGCCTGAAAAGCGCGAGGTCACCGGATCGACGCCGGTTCCGACCACCACCTAGTCAGCCCCGGGCCTTACGCCTGGGGCTTCTTTATCGGGCGGTGCGTCTTCGGGTCGGCCGTCGAGCCTTCGATCTCCCGACCTCTCGCCTTTCCCCAGGTATAGGCGCCGCGCGCACTCATCGGGGGCTACGGTGCGCTCTCACGTGTCGCTGGGCCTGGTCAGGCCGCGCTGTCGACGCCCACTACAAGCCCCAGAGCGGGTACGAAGGCAGGTACCCCAATTGCAGGTCCCAACGCAGCAGGGTCGCCGCCGATGACCTCGCGTGGTGCTTCTGTGGGAGGGGCCATGCCGACGTTGCCGGCCCGGGCCCACGCCGGGCCGGCCATGGTCTCGCAACGATAAGTCAGGAATAGGAGCCCGCTGATGGCGGCATAAAGCGCTGCCGTGAGCATCAAGGCAGCGCTAACGCCACGCGCCGGCCTGTCGAGTAGCAGCAAAGCCCCGGAACCGCCCATGGCAAGCGCCGCCGCCGATACTGCCAGGCAGTACAAGCCCCGCCGAGAGCGGCGCCGTACCGGCTCGTCGGGAACCCGCATGGTCACCCTTATTTCCAGTGCGCCCCTGGGCTACACCAGGGGAAATGGTACTGCCCGAAAAGCGAATGCCTACGTCGCGGTTGGTGCGGCAATGCCCTCTGTGGACGTTGAGCACGAGGCACGTTGAGCACGAGCCGCCACCCGCGCAAATCGACCAGCTGGGTTTACCAGCCGATCAGATCGTCAGTCCTCCAGGTCCATTTGCTCCAGGCAGCGACGGATCTCCGTGGCCCGGAAGCGGCGATGGCCACCAAGAGTGCGGATCGCCGTGATCTTGCCTGCCCTCGCCCAGCGGGTGACGGTCTTGGGGTTTACGCGGAAGAGTGCTGCGACCTCCGCAGGGGTAAGAAGTGAGTCAGCTTGCTGTTGCTCGACCATCTCGGGGTTGCCTCCTAACTATCTGAAACTTCCCTCAAAGGTACGAGTCGGGGCCAAGGCTGCGCCATGGCCTCTCGGCGTCATTTGGGGCACACATCGTGACTAGTTCATCCTAGCTGGTGCCCGTCTGCGCCAAAAGACCTAGTTTGTCATGACCCGCGCCCTCGCTCCCATCCCGCCCGGGACGAAGCCGTGGCTCCGCTTTTTTTTCGCCGTCCGCTACCGGCGGGGACCGGCGATAGTGTCGTGCCGTGCTCGTACCGGAACCCTCCGCGAGCCCTGAGTGCAGGGTGGCAACTAGAAAATGAGCCTCTCCCAAACCGCCGGTTTGCTCGCCCTCGTTGGAGGGGCTGAGTGGTCGCCAGGTTGCGAGGTCTTCGACTCAGCTCTTCTAGCCGGGTCGGGCCAGAGTGAGGTATTGGTCCTCCCCACCGCCGCTGCGTACTGGGCTCCCGAAAAATCGCTCAGCACGGCCACTTCGTACTTTTCCGGTTTGGGCGCTTCCGTGAAGGGGTGCATGGTGCTGCGCCGTGCAGACGCGGAGGACAAGGCCAACGCCGGGATGGTGCGGGCTGCCCGGTTCATTTACATCGCCGGCGGCTCGGTGCTGCACCTGCGTTCGGTGCTCAAGTCCTCGCCGGTTTGGGACGCCATCGTGGCCGCGTGGCTGGATGGCGCCGTACTGGCGGCTTCGTCTGCCGGTGCCATGGTCCTGGGCGACGCCATGGTGGACCCGCGAGGCGGGGCCCTCACCCTGGGGCTGGGGCTGCTCGACCAGTTGGCCGTACTGCCCCATGCAGGAACATGGTCGGAAGAAAAGATGCACCGCACGGTCCGCCTCGGCTCTGGTGGTCTTCGGATCGTCGCCATCGACGAGGCCACAGCGGTTGTGCGTTCCACCGCCGGCACGTGGGAGCGCTCAGGGCAGGGCAACGTCACGGTATGGGTGGACGGAGCGCCGGCGGACCTGGCGGCGCTCGGCGGTACCGATCTCGGGACTGGCGCCCGCTCGCCCTTGCCTGCACCTGGGCAGATGGCGCCCTAGGGCCCAAGCCGTGCCGGTATGGGCGCCAGTCGTGTTCGTGCTGTGCGCCGGAGTCAGCATCGTCGCCAGCCATCGCTTGGTTCGAGCCCTGGAAGCCCTCGGCATCCACTTCGCCGTGCCGGAGATGCTTCTCGGCCTGGTCGCGGCTGTTGCTGCTGACGGGCCGGAGCTCACAAGCGCCCTGGCGGCGCAGATATCGGGGCGGCACTCGGTCGGCGCCGGCGTACTTTTCGGGTCCAACGTCTTCAACATCGCGGCGCTGTTGGGGCTCGGGGCGGCCGTGGCGGGGCCCGTGGCCTTCCATCGCAAGGCAGTGGTGCTGGAGGGCGCTGTAGCGCTCGCGGTGGCGGCAGGCAGTGTCTTGATGGTGACGGGCTGGCTACCCGTGGGGGCTGCGGCAGGCCTTGGCTTGGTGGCGGTCGTCCCTTACCTGGTCGTCGCTACGCTGCCGTCGCGGATGTGGCCGTTCCCTCGCCGCGCTCGCGGGTGGTTGAGCGAGGCGGTCAAGCAGGAGGCACAGGACCTCGTCGGTGGCTATCCGAGCGATGCGCCCAGCGCTCCCCGTCGCGAAGCTCTCATCGCCGCCGTGGCGATGCTGCTTGTGATCGGGGCAAGCGTCGCCATGGAAGAAAGCGCAACCGTGGCCGGTCAGGCGTTGGGATGGTCGCCGGTGATAGTGGGAGCCGTCGTCCTGGCCGCGGTGACCAGCTTGCCCAATGTCGTAGCTGCTCTGTACCTGGCCCGCGCAGGAAGGGGGGCCGCCATGCTCTCAGAGGCGATGAACAGCAACACGATGAACGTGCTCGGCGGCTTGTTCGTCCCCGTGCTGATAGGCGCACCGGTGCTCCGGGGCCTGGGAGCGGGGCCCACCCTGACCGCCGCCAGCTATCTCGGTCTGAGCGCTCTCGCCCTGGCCATCGCCTTTACTTGCCGAGGTATGGCGCGATGGGCCGGTGGCGCGCTGGTCCTGCTCTACGCCGCCTTCCTCGCCGCTCTCTTTGCCACCGTGTAGGACTTGGCCCGGTGTTTAGGGCCCGGTGTGCTTAGGGCCCGGTGTGCTTAGGACTCGGTGATCGTCAGGTGCAGGATCTTGTGCACGACCTTGGGAATGCCCTGACCCGTCGCGCTGCCGTCGGCATTGATCTTTTCGACGACGTTCAACCCTGAGGTGACCTTCCCGAAGTAGCTGTAGTTCGGGGAAAGCCCCGAGCCCAGGTCCTTCACAACGATGAAGAACTGGCTGCCATCGCTGGCCGGCGTACCGGAGTTGGCCATTGCCAGGTCCCCGGTGTGGTAGGTGAAGCCCTTGGCTTTGGGTGCTCCGCCGTTGAACGAGTAGCCGGGGCCGCCCTGGCCGCTGCCGAGCGGATCTCCGCCCTGGTCCACGAAACCCGTGACCACGCGGTGAAAGATCGTGCCGTCGTAGAAGTGGTAGCCGGCGAGGAAGACGAAGTTGTTGACCGTGGTCGGGTTCTGCGCTGCCAGCAGTTTGAACGTTATGGTGCCCACGTCCGTGACCATGTGCGCCGTGTACTGCTTGGACGGGTCTATGCACATCGGAGGAGGGGAGGAGAACCTGGTGTAGTGCTTGGCCTCGTTGGTGAGGCTGGGGCAGCCCACCTTGGCGGGAGCGGCGATCAGGGGCACCGAGCTGGGCGTGGGGGGCACTGTCGTTGTGCTTACCGTCGTCGTCGGGTGCTTACCCTTGGGGGGCGTCGTCGGTGGGTTGGCGTTCTTGCTCTTGCCGCCTCCGCCACCGGTCAGCGTGGCGGACAGGACGACGGCCACGATTATGACCAGCGCGATCCCTGAGCCGGTCAAAAAGCGACGCTGACGACGCCGGCGCGCCATCTGGGTAAGGCGCAGCTCTTTCATCGTCCGGTTTTGGCGCTGTTGCAAACGCTTGTCTGACGGCACGGCGCCGCAGCGTAGCGCATGTGGAGCCGCTGGGCGAGCCGGGTGAGCGTACCGGCTGCGCCAGGAGCTGCCCGGGCCGCGCCAGGTGACGTCCCGATCGGGCCAGGTGACGTCCCGACGCGCGCCCGGAGGGGCCCCCTGGGGAGGAGCAGAAAAGCCCGGTTGTGGGCACCTGGTAGCCTCGAAGCCCGTGGCTGTGCTGGTCCAGAAGTTCGGTGGCTCCTCGGTGGCCGACGCGGCGAGGATTCGCAACGTGGCCGACTACATAGCGCGCGTGCATCGCCGCGGTGACAGGCCGGTCGTCGTCGTGTCCGCTATGGGCCACGAGACCGACGACCTGCTCGACATGGCTGCCAAGGTGTCGCGGACGCCGCCCGGCCGGGAGATGGACATGTTGGTCACTGCCGGCGAGCGCAAGGCGATGGCGCTGCTGTGCATGGCGCTACATGACCTCGGGGTGGCAGCCGACAGCTTCACGGGCAGCCAGGCGGGGATCGTGACCAACACCGAGCACACCAAGGCGAAGATCGTCGACATGCGCCCGGAGCGCCTTGTCGAGGCTCTCGACGCCGGGCGCGTGCCGGTGGTGGGCGGGGCGCAGGGCGTGTCGACTGATCGCGAGGTGACGTTCCTGGGGCGCGGCGGTTCGGACACTACCGCCGTGGCGCTGGCCAAAGCCCTCGGCGCCGACGCTTGCGAGCTCTATACCGACGTCCCGGGCGTTTTCACCGCCGACCCGAGGGTAGTGCCGGCTGCGCGCCGGTTGGCCAAGGTCAGTTACGAAGAAATGTTGGAGATGAACGCGGCGGGCTGCCCCAAGCCGGCGATGCGTTCGGTGGAGTTCGCCCGTACCCATGGAGTGCGCCTGCACGTCAGGTCGTCGTTCACCTGGGAGCCGGGCACGTGGATCGAACAGGAAGGCAGTCCAATGGAGCAGGCCATCATTTCTGCAGTGGTTTCGGACCAGTCCCAGGCCAAGCTGACCGTGGCCGGCGTCCCTGACCACCCCGGAGTAGCTGCCCGCCTGTTCCGGGCGTTGGCCGACCGCCTCATCAACGTCGACATGATCGAGCAGAACGTGTCCCTGCACGGGACCACCGACATCTCTTTCACTGTCCCGCACGAGGACCTGGCGTCCGCCAACCAGGTGGTTGCCGGGCTTCAGGAAGAGATCGGTGCCAGCGGTACCTACGCCGACCCTGATGTCGCCACCATCTCCATCGTCGGCGCAGGCATGAAATCGCACCCGGGTGTTTCTGCCAGCATGTTCGAGGTACTGGCCGGCGAGGGCATCAACATCGAGATGATCTCCACTTCGGCCATCCGCCTCACCTGCGTGGTGCGGGCCTCGGAAGCGGATAGGGCGGTCATCGCTTTGCACAAGACGTTCGGTTTGGACATCGAGGGGGCACAGGGCAGATGAGCGGTCAGCGTTTTGTTGTCGGCGTTTACGGCGCCACCGGCCAGGTGGGAGAAGTCATGCGCCGGACGCTCGAAGAGCGCACGTTCCCCATCGAGAAGTTGCGGTTCTTCGCCTCGGCGCGTTCAGCCGGGCAGGTGCTGGACGGGGTCACAGTCGAGGACGTCGCCACCGCCGACCATTCTGGTATAGATATCGCCCTCTTCTCTATGGGGGCGCCGGCATCTGTTGAGTTCGGGCCCGTCGTTGCCGCCGCCGGTGCCATCGTTGTCGACAACTCCAAGGCATGGCGGATGGATCCTCAGGTCCCCTTGGTGGTTCCTGAGGTGAACGCTTCCGATCTCGACTCGATCCCCAAAGGGATAGTGGCCAACCCCAATTGCACGACGATGGTGTGCATGCCGGTGCTGAAGCCCTTGCACGACGAAGCCGGTTTGCGCCAGCTCGTGGTGTCCACCTACCAGGCCACCTCCGGTGCGGGGCGCAAAGGTGTCGAAGAACTGTCCCAGCAGGTGCAGGCGGTGGGGGAGAAGGCCGCTGCTCTGGCATTCGACGGGGCATCTGTCGCCTACCCGCCCAACCAGGCGTTCCCGGGCCCCATTGCCTTTAACGTGCTGCCCATCGCGGGCAAGCTCGTCGACGACGAGACCGACGAGGAGCACAAGCTTCGCAACGAAAGCCGCA
>DASSZK010000295.1:0-10412 GCA_035702845.1 Acidimicrobiales bacterium | reverse complement strand
GTCGACGCCGTCAGCCCGGTAGGAGTTGCCCGTGCCGTTGGTGGACGTCACGTTGTAGGCGACACCCTGCCCACCGGTGTCGTAGTTCGCCGCATAAACAGTGCCGGGCACGGCGGCCGGTGTGCCACCGAAGGGACCTTCCCCGCTCGTGGATGAGCCGGAGCTGTTCATCACCAGGAACTGGTTGATCGACCACCACGAGCTCGTGCTGGCCGCCGTGAGCACCACTTGGACGTACTGGGCCGTCTGGGACGGGAAGGTAGCGATGTCAGGTGTCGCCACACCGCCGCACGTCGCCACCGTGTCCCATGTGGTGCCGTTGTCCGACACCTGGACCTGGTAGCCGGTCGCATAATCCGTCGGTGAACCGGGCGACGCCATCTCGATCTCGTTGAAGGTCTTCGCCGAGCCCATGTTGACCTCGTAGGTGAGCCCGGCGGCTTGGTCCTCGTCGCTACTAAAGCGGGAGAGGCTGGTGGCGTTGACCGCATTGGTGATGGCGTTTTGGGGAGCGTCCGTGGCACTCGAAGGGGCGTTGGTAGTGGCGGTGAACCCCGACTCGTCAAGCGCCGCCTCGCCTGTACCCGAGGCACCGCAACTCGTCGCTTGACCGCCGACCACCCACTCGAACGAAACACTGTCCTCATAACCCTCGGCGTCGGTGACCGTGACGGTCACCACGTCGCTCTCCTGGTACAGCGCGGTGCCGGTTATGGCGCCGGTCGCCGGGGCCAATGACAGGCCACCAGGTAGACCTGTTGCACTGAAGCTCAGCGTTTGGCCACCAGCAGAATCTGTCGCTGCCAACTGGAGGCTGACAGCGGCGCCGACGGCGCTCGACTGGTTACCAGGGCTCGTGAGCGTGACCGTGTCCGGCCCGACCGGCGCAGGAAGATCCAGTGAACCCGTCAGGGCCAAGTTGGCGGAAGAACCGCCTACACCAATTTGGTACGTCCCAGCCGGGGCGGTCCATCCACCTCCATTGGGATTAGGGCCGGACCAGGCCGAAGGGTACGTACCGGCACCCGGACCGGACCAGTACGTGAGGTCGTGGACGGGCACAGAGAACGAGACCGTCGTGGACGCACCCGGGTTCAAGCTGACCCTTTGAAACCCTTTGAGTTGCCACGGAGGCTCGCCCGTGCTGGAAGGGTCTCCGACGTAAAGTTGAGCCACGTCCGCACCGGCACGGCCGCCGGTATTGCTGACCGTCGCAGTCACGGTCGCCACCCCTGAGGAATTCAAGCCGGCAATGCTCAGGTTCGAGTACGAGAAAGTGGTGTACGACAGCCCGTAACCGAACGGGAAGAGGGGCGTCAGCCCCTTCGACTGGTACCACCGGTAGCCGACGTCGATACCTTCGCTGTACAGGACCTGCCCGTTGGCCCCCGGGAACTCCGCGGCAGTCGAAGCCGGCACCTGCGACAGGCTGGTTGGGAAAGTGACAGGGAGGTGCCCAGAAGGGTCGAAGTTGCCAAATAGAATATTCGCTAGCGCCGGGCCGTCTTCCTGACCGGGGTACCACGATTCCAGCACCGATGCCACTGACGACAACCACGGCATCGTGACCGCCGACCCGGTATTCAGCACGACGATGGTGTTCGGGTTGGCCGCAGCCACCGCGCTGATGAGGTTGTCCTCGCTCGTGCCAAGGTCGATGCCGGCAATATCCGAACCCTCTGTCTCGTCATAGCCGCCAAAGACGATCGCCACCTTGGCCGACTGGGCTGCCGCCACGGCGGAGGACTGGTTTGAACCGTCGTTGTAGGTGACAGTCGCCCCGGGTGCAGCCGCCTGGATGGCACTTAGGGGGCTTTGAGGAGAGGTGGAGGCATTTACGCAACCACTACCACCGCCCGAGTAGGGGTACACGGTTTGCGGGCTGCCATAAGCGCATGCCTGGTCGGACAGGCCCGGGTTGGCGTTTGTACCTATGACCGCTATTGATGTCACCGAGCCCGCAGACAGCGGCAGGAGGCTGCCGGCGTTCTTCAGTAGCACTGTGCCCTCCTCTGCAGTCTGAAGCGCGGTATTGACGTGCCCAGATGTGCTCACGGCGTTGGAAGTGGACCCGGTGTTGCCACTGTCCATGATCCCCGAAGCAAAAAGGGCGGTCAGGATCCGCTCCACCGCATCATCGAGGTAGGCACGAGGCACGGCGTTGCCGATCTCGCCGGCGAGTTGCGACCCGAAGTAGGTGTCTGTACAGCAGCCCGCTGACCCCGACATGTCCATGCTCTCCCCCGCCTCGATGGAGGGTGCCGCGCTCTGCGTCCCACCCCAGTCGGAGGTCACAAAACCCTGGAAGCCGAACTGGTTATTGAGGACATTTAGGAGGTAGTCCTGCTGGCATGCAGGGCTGCCGTTGGGCCAACTGTAGGCGCACATCACCGAACCCACCCCGGCTTGGACAGCCGCTTGGAATGCCGGCAGGTAGATCTCCTGCATAGCCCTTTCGCTGACGACGTCATCGTCAGAAGATGAATTGCGGTTTGTCTCGTTGTTGTACACCGCTAAATGCTTTACCTGGGCCAAGATCCCTTGGCTTTGGACACCTTGTACGTATGCCGCCCCCAACTGCCCGGACAAGTAAGGGTCCTCACCGAGGGCTTCGAAGGCCCTTCCCCAACGGGGATCGCGGACGATGTTGACCGTAGGGCCGAGATCGACGTTCGCACCTTTACCCGCCTGTTCTGCTCCCACCACTGTGCCGTACTGCTGCTCAAGGCTCGTGTCCCAACTGGATGCAGCAGCCACGGGTGCAGGTAGCTGGGTTACCCCGTTCAACCCGTCACCCGGCCCCTGCGGGCCGTCTTGGAGGTTGATCGACGGGATACAAAGGGCCGGTATAGCAGGTACGTTGCCCACGTAGCTGCCGCCGGCGCCATAGACGAGCTGGAGCTCCTGCGACTGTGAAATGGCTGACATAACCTGGCCCACCCGCTGGCTAACTGGCGCTGTCGAACCCACCCACGGGCACGACGCCGCCGCAGCGGCAGACGAGCCCAAACCGGGGGCGACAAGCACGGGGACGAGACCTACAATCCCGATGCCGGCCGCAGCCAGCACGGCCGTGGCACGGCGTGCCAACAACCCCATAAGCGACTTCATAACAGCGCGTCCTCTCTGACTTTCTCGGCCTTATTACTCGTAGGAACGAATTGCTACTGCCCGGTCACTGGCCTCGCTCTCATCCACAAAACGTGGACGAGCGCGACGGTGGCGGCGCCACTCGGTAGATGTGGCTGGCACCGGCAGGGTTATGGGGGCACCCGCAAGCAAGGCGCGACACAGCAGCGCTTGCAGCCTCCCCTTTCACGCTCGTTCGTGAGGCTGTTCGGCGGCCTTGGTCCCCCTTCGTGCGCAGCCGGCGCCAGCCTGTAACGTACAACGTCTGAGCTTGTAACGTTACGCTACCTGTACCGGCACAACCTGTCAACGGTCACAGCGCGGCGCCGGCGCTGCCTTGGTCAGTGGTGCCCCAGCACCCGCGGCGCCACCCGACGTGCGGCCTAGCTTTTGTCGAGCGATACAAGGCAAGGAGGAGTTAGAGGCGGGTCACACATCAGCTGAGCGGTCCCGGTCCCCACGTTCAGTGCTATTGGCGTGCTGCCCCTGGTGAGCCGGGTCGAGATCGTGTTCGTCGTGGTTGCCTTCGCCTACGTGCTCAGCATCGTCGCTCGTCCGCTCCTTACCGTCCTGTGCTAGTGACGGTCGAACAGGTAGGCCTCACACCGCCCCAAGGCGAGATATCGCGCGATAAACGAGACCTGCCACCACGTACAGGAGGGGTCAAGGCGCGCTAATCATGCGGTCGCCCCGGAGCAGATGCGGGTTATCGCGCGCCACGCGCGCGATAACCCGCAGCTGTCCCTGGACCGGTGGCCACTGAAAGGCATTTGCCCCCACCTCCGGCAGGGGGACAACCTGGATTTATCGCGCGTTTTGGTTCAGCACCGCCTAGGAGCTATCCCGGTACCGTTCACCGCTACCGTTCACTATCCCTGTCCGGCGGTGGAAGGCAGGCCGGGAAAGGACTACTAAGCCGTCACCGCGCCGCCGGTGACCCCAGCCCCGTCGGCCGCCCGCGATATCTCGGCGATATCGAGCTTCTTCATCGACAACATCGCCTCGGTCGCCCGCCGCGCACGCTCAGGGTCGGCGTCTCGCAGCAATGTGAACATCTGGGATGGCACCACCTGCCAACGGAGCCCGTAGCGGTCCTTAAGCCAACCGCAGGCGATCTCCTCGCCACCCTCGAGAAGGTTTTCCCAGTAATAATCGACTTCGTCCTGGGACGAGCAGTCGATCACGAACGACACCGATTCGTTGAAGGCAAACTCGGCCTTCCCTCCATTGAGGGCGAGGAAAGGCTTGCCGTCGAGCTCGAAGCGCACCACCATGACCGACCCGGCTGGCCCCGGGCCGGCATCCCCATAGCGCGAGACGTCGACGATCCTCGAGTTAGGGAAGACCGAGATGTAGAACTCAGCCGCTTCCTCGGCTTGGTCTTCGAACCACAGGAACGGCGTTATGTCGGGCACTGTGCTCTCCTCTCCTCGGACGTGCTCATGAAGGTTGCGTACTCACCGTATGACGAAGCGAGAGGCTGATCCTCATCTGCTTAGGACGCGGTCCAAGCCGACCGCCACGGCGCCCGTCGCCTGGCACCGGGCCACCCCCCCCCTTGACCGCCCAGGTAGCCGCCGTAGCGGGCGGGCCCGGGGCGGTTGTGGAAGGATCGCGCCATGGCAGACAGCGCCACTGCCCCGGCGCTGAGTGTGCGGGGCCTTACCAAGCACTTCGGTGAGCGCACCGCTTACCGAGACATCACCTTCGACGTCGGTCAAGGCGAAGTCTTCGGTCTGCTGGGCCCGAACGGGGCAGGCAAGACCACCACGGTACGTACGCTGGGCACGCTCCTGCGCCCCAGCTCCGGCACGGCGGTGGTCGCCGGCGTGCCGCTGGGCAGCGACGATGCGGGGGTGGAGATCCGCCGGCGCATTGCGATCATGCCGGAAGCGCCCGGCCTCTACCTGCGCCAAACCGTCCGTGACAACCTCAGTTTCTTCGCCGATCTCTACGACATCGACAAACCAGGTCCGCACATCGATCGTGCCCTGGAAGCGGTCAAGCTCACCGATCGCGCCAACGACATGTGCGGCAGCCTCTCCAAAGGCCTGCGCCAGCGGGTAGCCCTTGCCCGGGCGCTGCTCCCGCGCCCTGTGGTGCTCTTCCTGGACGAGCCCACCTCGGGTCTGGACCCTGCCGCAGCCAGGGACGTCCACGAACTGATCGACGACCTGCGCCGCAGCGGCGTCACCGTGGTCCTGACGACCCACCGCCTGACCGAGGCCGAGCGCCTGTGCGACAGGGTCGCCATCTTGAACACGACGCTGCGCACCATCGGACGCCCGGACGAACTGCGCGACCGTCTATTTTCCAAGGCGCTCGTGGTCAAGTTGGTGGAGCCGCTGGCCCACCCGGAGGCCGTGTTCTCCCCGCTGGCCGGCGTGGAGTCCTGGGGAGGATCGGGACCGTGCGAGTACAGCCTTGTGGTCGCCAACACCAAGGCCGTAGCGCCCTCGCTCGTGCGCGCCCTCGTCAGTGCCGGTGCTGACGTGTTATCGATGGCTGAGCGCAGCCACAGCCTGGAGGACGTCTACATGGAACTGGTCGGGGACGCGCCGAAAGAGGAGCGGCAGTGAAGAAGCTGAGGAGGGCCCGGGCCGTCTTCTTCAAAGAGCTGCGGGACTACAAGCGCAACGGCAATGTCATATACGCCATGGTCATTTTCCCGCTTATCTTCTTGATACAGCCCATCGTGGAGCTGTTGACCGTGTCCTCGGGGGCGTCGCACGTGCTGCGCCACGAACACTCCCTGGTGTACATGCTCGCCATCCCCGCCCTGGTCCCCGCCGTACTCGCCTCGTATGCCGTCGTCGGCGAGCGCCTGCAAGGGACGCTTGAGCCGGTCCTGACAACGCCGGTTACACGGGAGGAGCTTTTGCTCGGTAAGGCGCTGGCCGCCTTGATCCCCACCGTGGTGGTCTCCTACGGCGTCTTCGGCCTCTTCATAGCCGTCGTCGAGCTGTTCGCCCACCCGGGCATAGCACCTGCGCTCGTGCAATGGCCAGACCTGCTGGCCCAGCTGATCTTCACACCCCTCCTCGCCGTCTGGGCAATCTGGGTGGGCATGGCCGTGTCGACCCGGTGCTCGGACCCACGCACCGCCGGGCAACTAGCCGTCTTCGCCACGCTGCCAGCCGTCGCCGTCACATCGCTGATCGCCTTCGGGGTCATCCCGGCCAAGCTCCAGGTCGCCCTGGGCTTCGGCATCGGCCTTGCCGTGCTCGACCGGGTGGGCCTACGGGTGGTCTCGGCGATGTTCGACCGCGAGAGGCTGGTTTCAAGCACCCGCTGAGCGGGTCAGCGCACCAGGACGTTGCGGAACTGCCAAGGATCGCTCTCGTCCACGTCGTCCGGGAACAACTGCGAGCGCAGCGACAGCGGGGTCCAGTCGGTGAAGTGGCCCTCCACCGGCCCGAGATAAGGCAACTGGATTTCCAAGCAACGGTGAAAGTCCATCTCGTCCGCTTCAACAATGCCCGCTTCGGGGTTTTCCAACGCCCACACCATCCCCGCTAGCACGGCGGAAGTGACCTGCAGCCCCGTGGCGTTCTGGTATGGGGCCAGCGAGCGCGTCTCGTCCATCGACAACCGCGACCCGTACCAGTAAGCATTGGCACCATGGCCGTACAGCAGGACACCGAGCTCGTCGATCCCGTCGACGATGTCGTCCTCGTCGAGCACCCTCTGGTTTTCGGGATGACGAGAACCGTTTGCGAAAAGCTCGTGCCAGGACAGCACTGCATCGTCGGCTGGGTGGTAGGCGTAGTGGCACGTGGGCCGGTACAGGGTCTCGTCCCCATCGCGCACCGTGAAATAGTCCGCGATCGAGATGGACTCGTTGTGCGTGACGAGGAAACCGTACTGGGCTCCGGCGGTCGGGCACCATGTCCTCACCCTGGTGTCCGCACCTGGCTGTGCCAGGAAGATCGACGGCGCTGCGGGGTCGGCGTGCCGCCCGGCGTTGGCCGGTAACCATTTTTCGTGGGTGCCCCACCCGAGCTCGGCGGGTTGCAGGCCTTCGGATATGAAGCCCTCGACGGACCATGTATTGACGAACGTACCGACAGGTTTGGGGTTCCTCGCCCGCTGCGTATCGCGCTCCGCGATGTGGATCCCCTTCACCCCCGCTCGGCGCATGAGCTGCGCCCAACCTTGGCGGTCGGACGGTTCGCAGAACTCAAGCCCGACCTTGGCGGCCACGTCAAGCAACGCCTGCTTCACGAACCACGACACCATGCCTGGGTTGGCCCCGCACGTCGAAACCGCAGTCGGCCCGCCCGGGTTGGCGGCCCGCTCTGCGAGCAGCGTCTGGCGCAGGGCATAGTTGGTGCGCTCCGAGAGCGGCAATGAAGAGTCGGCATAAAAGCCGGGCCACGGTTCAACCACGGTGTCGATGTACAAGGCACCCAGCTGGCGGCACAACGCCAGTATCGCCACCGAAGAGGTGTCCACCGACAGGTTCACGCAAAAGGCGCGCCCCGGGCCGGCGGTCAACAGAGGGGTCAGGAGAGCCCGGTAGTTGGCCTCGGTCACCGCTTCTGTCACCTTGCGCACGCCGGCCTTGTCAAAAAGAGCGTCGTTGAAGGTGTCGGGCGAGACCACGACGATGTCCGCTGGGCTCACGTCAAAATGACGCAACACCAGCGGCAGGGTGCCTCTGGCTATCGACCCGGACCCGATCATCACTACCGGGCCATCGAGGGCCCCGTACACCGGGTACCCGCTCTCGCTCATGCCACCACCTCGGGCTCTTGCGAAGCGGTGACATAAAAGCACCGCAACGGCTCGAAACCATTGAACCAAACAGACGAGTACGACGAAGTGTACGCACCCGTGGAAAAAACCCTTACGTGGTCACCGACTTGTAGCGACCACGGCAGCCGGTAGCTGGACCGCTCGTAGAGGACGTCAGCACTGTCACAGGACGGGCCTGCCAGCACAACGGGGCCGTCGGGGCCGCCGCACCCGGGCGCCTGGACCCGGTAGCGGATCGCCTCACCCAAAGTCTCGGTCAAACCATTGAACATGCCGATATCGAGGTACACCCAACGAAGTTCGTCCTCGGCGCCGCGCTGGCTGATTAGGACGACCTCTGTCTCGATGAGCCCGGCATCGCCCACCAGGTAGCGGCCCGGCTCGATCAGGATCTCCCCGGCGAACCCAGCACCCATATGGCGCTCCAGAGCGCCACGGATGGCGCCACCGTACTCGCCAACCCCTGCCACTGGTTCCCGGTAACGAGAAGGAAGCCCTCCCCCAAGGTTTACGCCGGCCACGGGCACACCGAGAGAGGTGAGGTCCCCTATGACGTTGGCAACCGTGGCGAGTGGTTCGTCCCAGGCGTTGACGTCCCGCTGCTGGGACCCTACGTGGAAAGAGAGCCCAACGCTCATCCCGGCGCGGTGCGCTTTGCGGGCGAGCGCCACAGCACCGGTGTGGTCACAGCCAAACTTTCTCGACAGCGGCCAGTCCGCTCCCTTGCCGTCCGTAGCGAGGCGCACGTAAACGGTCGCGCCGGGCGCCTGGCGCGCCACCTTCTCCAGCTCCGCGTCGGCGTCGACGGTGAAGGTCGTTATGCCCCGGTAAAAGGCATAAGCGATATCTCGTTCCTTTTTGATCGTGTTGCCGTACGCGAGGCGCGACGGGTCGATGCCCAACTTGAGGCAGCGGTCGATCTCACCCGGGCTGGCAACATCAAAACATGAGCCGGTCTCAGCCAGACGCTCGAGGATCTCTCGGGCCGGGTTTGCCTTCACCGCGTACAGGACGCGCGCCATCGGAAGGACCTGCTCGAGTTGGCGGTAACGGTGCTCGACGACATCTAGGTCTAGAGCGAGGAACGGCGTGGGCAACGCCGGGTTGTTGTCCAGGAACCCCCGGAGGGCAGGTGTCAAGCCGTCGGCTTCACCTATTGCGCCCGCCAGAGTGGTCCCCGGCGAGCTAGCCAACCATCACCCCATGGGCATGGTTGACCCCCCGCCCGGGCACTGGACTTTGGGATGGGGCAGTAACCATCCGAACATTGTATTGCCTACACCCCTCGCGTGGGGACGGGACTTCTTTGCCGGCTCAGTCCGGACAAGGTGCATGGGGGCGAGGACAGCCGTGGCGCAGCACGCAATGCCCCCGAAGAGGGCCGTTCGACCCAATCTCTGGCGCCGGCGTGCTTCGATGACGGAGCGCGGTGCAGGTCACCACGCCCGCTCCGGCAGGCGCTGCGTTTGGTGGGCGTTCTGCTTGGGAACATGCGCCCCGTCGCGAGACACCGGGCCGTCCTGTCTCAGGGGTGGGGCCGGGGCGGAAAGGAGAACCGGTGGGCACCTCCGGAGAGAGGCCGGCGGTCAGCCACCGGCAGGCGCGCGTACCATACCGGTGGCCGTACTGGTGGGCCGCTGCCCTCGCCGGCGCAAGTCTTTGTATAGCCGCACCATTTGCACTGGCCATACCGGCTGGCGCGACAGGAGGGCCCCCATCGCAAGTGGTGCTCCCCCCTGGCGGCTCCTCCGCCGCCGTCGAGTCGACCGACTGTGACGCTGCCGCCAACTGCACCGCCGTCGGGCACTTTACTGACGCCAACGGCAACCAGCAGGGGTTCGTGGACCAGGGCTCCGGCGGGAATTGGTTGCCGGCGCAGCAAGTGGTGCCGCCCGCGGACGCGGCCGGCGACCCCGTAGTGGACCTTTCCGCCCTATCTTGCCCGACGCAGTCCACCTGTGAGGCAGTCGGCTCGTACCACGACAGCGACCTCCTGATGGAAGGCTTGGAGGTTCACCTCGTCTCAGGCAATTGGGTCGCATCGGCCATCGCCCTTCCCGCGTCCGCCGGAGCGCCACCCTCCAGCCCGTGCTACGGGCCGAGCGAGTGCCCAACCTCGCCGGCCTCCACGCTGGCATCTGTGTCCTGCCCGGCACCGGGCGAGTGCGCCGCAGTCGGCAGGGTGCAGTACCCCGGGTCCGCTCGAGCGCTCATATGGACAGAAACCGGCGGCAAGTGGTCCACCGCCTTCGAGCCGTCGATCCCAACTGAGAACACGACCGTCCCCACGCAGGACAGCCTGGCATCGGTGTCGTGCCCGTCCGTAGGGAACTGCTCGGCCGTGGGCGCTTTTGGCGACAAGGAGCAACTGTACGGGCTCGCCGTCGACGAGTCAGCCGGGACCTGGGGGACCGGTACGCAGGTACAGCCCCCTCAAGGCGCCTCCAGCACCACCTCGATGTCGCTAACCAGTGTTTCTTGCACATCTGGCGGCAACTGCTCGGCCACCGGTTACTACGGCGCTA
>DASSZK010000293.1:0-3240 GCA_035702845.1 Acidimicrobiales bacterium | reverse complement strand
CCGGCACCGACCCTGACAGTGGAGGTCCGCTAACGCCGGCCCGGTAAAAGGGCGCGAAACCGAGCAAGCGCCGGATATGCCAAACTTCGCATGTGGGCGCCCTAGCGGTGCGGACAGACAAAGAGGCGGTGGTGGGCCGCCACGGCGAACTGAGCGAGCTCTTGAAGTTCCTGAGCGCCGTGCCGGAACACTTCTCAGCGTTCGTCCTGCGTGGCGGACCAGGTATTGGCAAGACGACGTTGTGGCGCCTGGCCGCTGCGATGGCGCAAGATGCAGGCCTGACGGTGCTTTCAACTCGGCCTGGCGCAGCAGAGGTAGCACTGTCATTTAGCGGGCTGTGGGACCTCCTCGGTGGGGCTCCCGACGAAATGCTCGCAGGCATACCGGCCAGGCAACGCCGGGCGGTCGAGGTAGCTCTTCAGCGCCGAGACGAAGACGACGGTGGTGTCGACCGGCTGGCATTGTCGAGTGGCGTGTTATCGGTCCTCAAGAGATTGGCCGTCGCTTCTCCTCTCCTGCTGGCCGTCGACGACCTCCAGTGGCTGGACCAGGCGACCGCCAGTGTGCTGGGTTTCGCCCTGCGGCGCCTTGAGGGTTCACGTGTCGGGCTGCTCGTGTGCTACCGCCCCGGGGCGGCAGGGCCAGAGTTCGTTGCGGGGCAGCGTGCGAGGCCCGCTATGACAGTGCTGGAAGCTCTCAGCCCCCAAAATGTCTCCGACCTGGAACTAGGTCCCCTAAGCCTCGCCGACACCGAACTGCTCATACGTTCGAAGTTCCCTAAGCAGCTCCCAGCGCGGTCTGTGGCATTAGCCGCCGCTGCCAGCGAAGGCAATGCGTTCTACGCCATCGAGATCGCCCGCGAAATGTTGCGTTCAGGCGAGATGGCCCTCCCTGGTGCTGTACCGGTGCCGGCTCGTTTGCGTGAAATCCTGACGGGCGAGCTCGGGCGCTTGCCTGCGTCCACGAGAAAAGCGCTGCTGCTGGCGTCCTGCCTCGCTGCGCCGACGCGCGCACTGGTTGGCTCCGCGGCACTGGGACCAGCGGAGGAGGCCGGCTTTGTGAGGGTGGAAAGAGACGGGCGGATCCGATTTACCCATCCGCTCATGCGGGCGGCCGTTTACGAGTCAGTGCCCGGTAAGCGTCGCCGCGCCACGCATCGGGCCCTGGCATCACAGGTTGCCGACCCCGAAGAGCGCGCCAGGCACCTGGCTTTGGCTGCAGACGGCCCCGACGACGAGGTCGCCGCCGAGCTGGAGGAGGCGGCGAAGATAGCGTACGCCCGAGGCTCCCCGGCGGCTGCAGCCGAGCTCACCGATCTTGCACTGCAGTTGGGGCGAGGCGAGCCTGGCCCGGGTAGGGCAGCATCAATGGTGCGGGGCGCCAATTTCTACTTTCAGGCAGGGGATTTCAAGCGAGCGCAGGAGATGGGCGAGGACGCGGTCCGTCTTCTGCCAGGGGGGACCGGGCGCGCCCGGGCGCTGCGATTGCTCGCTCTTGTCTGCAGCAGGCGTGGCAGCTTTGGGAAGGCGGTCGACCTGGCGGCGGAGGCTGTAGAGGCGTCGACCAACGAGCCGGTCCTAACCGCAGAGCTAGAGCTAGACCTGGTTTTCTACCTGACCATGCAAGGAAAGCCTATCGAGGCGACCGCCCACGCCCGCCAGGCGGTGCGCCTGGCCGAAGCCACGGGCCTAGATGCCATCCTGGCTGAGGGGTTGGCTGTGCTGCAGATGCAATCGTTCTTGCTGGGCCAAGGTCTGTCGGAGGAAGACCTGGTACGGAGCCTGGCGCTGGAAGACCGTTCTCGCGATGTGCCGGCGGTGCTACGGCCGCGCCTCATCGCCGGGCTGCTCCGCCTGTGGACAGACCGTCCCAGCGAGGCGCAAACGATATTGGAAGAGCTCTACGCCGACGCGGTCGAGGGCGGCCGCGAATCGGACCTCCCGGGAATAGCCAGCTACCTGGCGTGGGCCTGCCTCTGGAGCGGGGACGTCACGCGCGCTGCAAGTTTGGCTTACGAGGCGCAGCGTACAGCCGAGCAGCTTGAAGACTGGTTCCTTACTGGGACGGCGCTATTTGTAGGGGCAGTCGTACGTGCATGGACGGGGGAAGCGGGCAGAGCGCGAGCGGGCTCCGAACAGGCCTTGGCGATATTCGAGCGACTGCAGTTCGTCGCCGGCATGACCTGGGCGTCGTGGGCCCTTGGTCTGGCAGAGCTGTCACTTGGCAACAGCGCAGGCGCCGAGGCGGCCCTGGCGCCGGTGAGCGCCATGCTTAGCGGGTTGCCCTCGGTCGACCCCGCCGTCGCCGTCTTTGTGCCCGACGAAGTTGAAGCACTGATAGACCTCGGGAACCTCGACAAGGCACAACTTCTGACCGACTGGTTCGAGCGGCAGGCGCAAGCGGCCAAGCGGCTCTGGGCACTTGCCGTGGCGGCGCGCTGCAAGGGCCTTTTGCTGGCAGAGCACGGGGACAGCACCGCCGCCCTTCGGGCGTTCGAGGCGGCGCTGGCGCTACACGCGACGACAGAAGTGCCCTTGGAGCGAGGGCGTACTCTTCTGGCCCTCGGCCGGTTACAACGGCGTTGCAAACGAAGACGTCAAGCTCGCGAGGCTCTCCAAGCTGCCCTGGACCTGTTTACCGAGACCGGCGCTTCGCTTTGGGCCGCCAAGGCCGAAGCCGAACTGGCCCGGGTCGCCGGCCATCGGGGGCCAACCGGTCTGACGGAGACGGAACGCAATATCGCCCATTTGGCCGCCGATGGTTTGCCCAACAAAGTCATTGCACAGCGCTGCTTTGTGACCGTCAAAACAGTCGAAGCCAACCTCACCCGCGTCTACCGGAAGCTTGGAGTGGCTTCTCGTACCCAGTTGGCCCGGGTGCTCGCTACGGCCTCGCAGAGCGAGGGCTCGTAACCGGGCCACGGGCAGGACCCTAGCGTCCAGCCCTGGTAGGCCACTTCCCGTTCGTTGCTCGCGAGGGTTTTCCCCACTTCCCCGACAGGTGGGGCTTCCTTATCGTCTGTCTTAGGCAGCCGGAAGGTGAAGAGAGGGGATTTCCCATGTCCGAGTGGAGCAGGAAGGTGCGGTGTCGGCACAGGGCGTCACGTGCCACTCGGATGGGACCACACCGTTGCCAGGAGGATGGGACCACCTCGCGGTCTTGACCAACCGGCCGAGCCGATGGTGCCTTAGGGGGCGACGGGTGTCAAGTGCGTACGCGCTGCTTGCCCGAGTTCGGTGG
>DASSZK010000286.1:0-4239 GCA_035702845.1 Acidimicrobiales bacterium | reverse complement strand
TCGGCGGCGAGGGTGGAGCCCGCCGCCGCCCCGGCCGGGGAGGCGCTCGTGGCCGGCGCTGCCGGCTCGACTTGGTCGTGTGCCGGTGCCACGGGCCCTCGTGGCCAGGCCCCGGGCGCGCTGACCCTCTCCAACCTCGGTGCGCGTCCCGCACGGGCGGAGGTGGAGCTCGTCTCGGACCAGGGCTGGTCCCGGCACGTGCCCGTGACTGTCAGCCCGGGTGCGGAGCTGGTGGTACAGGAAAATGCTCCTGGGACGACCTCTTGGGCTGGCGCCGTCGTGACCGTCTATGGGAGTGGCGTTGCCGTGACTCAGCGCATCAACACCCGGTGGGGTACCTCTCTCCAGCCTTGCGCGCCTTCTGCCTCCACTACCTGGTACTTCGCCTCGGGTTCCGTCCTGTCGGGCACTTCGGAGGAGATCACTCTTGTAAATCCGTACGCAAGCGTGGCCGACGTCAAGCTCTCGTTCGTAACGGACGAAGGCGTCGAGGCGCCCGCCGCCTTCTCGAGTATTTCAGTGCCTCCTCGAGGCATGGCCTCGGTGAACCTCGCGTCCCACCTGCGTCGCCGCCAGTTCGTGGCCGCCACGGTTGAGGCGCTGAGCGGGGAGGTCGTCGCCTTCCGGACGGAGGTGGTGCGCCCTGGCCCGCCGGGGGCGGGCGTCGCCGGAGCGACCCTGCAGCTGGGCTCGCCTAGCCCTTCACGCCTGGCGTGGTTTGCCCAGGGAGGCCAGGGGCCGGGCCAAACCGAAACGTTCTGGGCCTACAACCCGGGCACGCGCCCTGCACGCGTCCACATGTCGTTCTCGGGTGATGTGGGTGGGGGGGCGGCTGGCCAGGCGGGCTATACCAGCGTGGAGGTGGCCGCTCATGGCGTCGCCCGCATTGTCACCAACGGCCAGTCGTGGGTGCTCCCGGGATCGAGGTATTCGGTCACCGTGCGGAGCGACGTGCCAGTGGTGGTCGAGCGCGACCTGCTCGCCGAGCCCGAGTCGGGAGTGCGCGGGAGGGCCTCGCTGGCTGGTTCAGGAGTGGCCGCTCCTCTTTGGGTGCTTCCCGCGCTCGCAGGCTGGGCCCTCCCTGCGCCAGCCAGGGTGGAGCGGGCGCGCGTGGCTCAGCCGTCGCTCATCGCCGGCTCGCCCTTTGGGCGCCTTTTCCAGTCGGCCCGGCAGGTGTTGCAGCCGCCAGACAGCTTGCTCGGGCAGCACCAGGGCGCACCGGGGGCCACTGTCTTCGTCGACGTGTTCAACCCAGGGCTTCGCAGCGCCGACCTGACGCTGGCCGGGGCTCGGGGCGCCCTGGGCCCGGGGCAAGCGGAGCGGATCCCGCTCTCTGCTGCTTATTGGGGTCGCCCGGTGCTCGTGCGCTCTACCGCGCCGGTGGTGGTATCGGTCTTCGCCTACTCAGCGTCGCAGTTGCCGGGAGCCGACTTGTCGCCCGCTGTGCCGGTTGTCCAACCCCGATAACCGCGCTCTAGCGGCCGGCTTTGGTGCCGGCATGGTGATGGCTTACCGGCGCAGTCGTGGGCGTTGGAGGCGCGAGCTGGAGAGTCTGGACCGAGCCGACGAGCTTGCCGCCATTGGTCTGGCCACCTACGAACCATGCCTTGTCGCCAAGCACGGCAGCGCCGGTATAAGCCACCGGCGTCGCGAGCGTGGCTTGGGCGACGACGGCGCCGGCCTGTGGTTCGAAGCCCCACACGGTGCCGTTTGCGGCGCCCGTCCCGAGGCCGCCGGCAATGTACAGGTTGCCCCCGAGGTCGACAGCTACGGCCCCGGTGACGGCTTTGGGTAGGTGGCCAATGACCGCAGCGTGGCCATTGGCCAGGTCCATCTCCTGGATGTCGTTGGTTCGCGACCACTTGCCCGCCACCAGTGTTTCGCCTCCGAAGACGTAGAGCTTGTCGCCAAGGACTGCAGCGGCCGGGAAGCGTACGGCGACCGGCAAGGTCCCTACCGCCTGCAGCGACACCCCGTTAGTAGTCGAGATGACCGAAGCATCAGGTGCAGCGCCGTTGGACCCACCGACGACGTAAGCGCGTCCGTCGAAGGTGACGGCCACGGCTCCGGCACGGGCCCCGGGGAGGTTCCCTGTTGTTGAAGCACTGGCAGCCGTAACCGCTGCTGTCTTGGCCCGAGCGGTTGTGGTGGGCACAGATTTGGTGGGCACAGATTTGGTGGGCACAGGCTTGGTGGTCGCAGGTGGCACCGGCACGCCGGGCGCCGTGAAGGCTTGGATCGTCCCAACGGGCAGGCGGTTGGCGCCGCCGAAAACCAGCACCTCGTTCCCGACCACCGCGCCCGCAGCCGCACGTACCCCCGTAGACAGCGCGGCATCGAGGTGCAAAGAGCCGCTCGCCGTACTAACCAAGAAGGCGCCGCTGGCGGTCTGGCCGTTCGCTGTTTCGCCGCCGACAACGAGAAGTGAGGCCGGTGCCGCGGGGAGTACGAGCGCCTGGCTGATGGGGACAGGCAGTGCCCACCCCACCAGCGACGCGGTGACCGCCGGTGGCGGTACCGGCTTCGCCGTCGTAGTGGTCTCCCTGCGAAGCGTCGTAGGGGTGCCGGCGGTGGTCTTGTTGTTCAGGCGACCGCTGGCAACGACGAGCCCGGCTACCACTGCAGCGAGCACGAATGCGAGCAGTACGAGTAAGCCCCAGGAGCTTTTTTGCCGCCTGTGACGGCTCGCGCCGCGATAACGCGGTCGCCTAGAAGGGCCCCCCGAGTCGCTTAGCTTGAAGCCGGGCCCGAAGGGCCTGGTAGAGCGGTTGCTGGCCAGATCTGCCTCGCCGGTCGATGCCCTCAGGCGCCCGGTGTCTCGGGTGGAGTGGGGGCTATCGGTTGCGATCGTGCCGTCTGCGTCCAGCTCTTTTGTACGGGCGGCGGGTATGGCATGCCGCCCGCAGATGCCTCACCTGGTGGTAGCAGTTCGGGGCCCCCGTTGAGGCTCGCACCTACAAAGCTCGGCACGTCGACATGTTCGTGCACGGGTCGGCCGTAAGCCTGGTCCACAAGCCGGGAAACCTCCGAACCGTCGATTGTTTCGCGCTCTATCAGTGCTTTGGCGACCGCTGCGAGACCATGCTGGTGTTCGCGCAGCAAGCGCAGCGCCCTGGCTTCTTGCTCCCTTAGGATCCTTTCGACCTCTTCGTCGATGACCCTCGACGTCACGTCGCTGTAGTCCCTCGAGTGCATGAGGTCGTCGCCGAGGAACACCTCACCACCGTTGCCCCACGCCATTGGCCCTACCCGTTCGGACATGCCGAACTCACGTACCATCTTTCGAGCCATCTCAGTCGCTCGCTGGATGTCGTTCGACCCACCCGTGGACAGGGTGCCGAACACCAGATCTTCGGCGCAGCGGCCACCCATCATCACGCATAAAGAGTCTTCGATGTACTCGCGCCAGTACGTGTGACGCTCCTCGATCGGCAACTGCTGGGTCACGCCGAGCGCCATACCTGTGGGCAGGATGGTGACTTTGTGCACGGGGTCGGCGTCCGGTAACACGTAGGCGAGCACGGCGTGCCCACCCTCGTGGTAGGCCGTCGCCATCTTTTCCTTTTCGGACAGGACAGTGGACTCCCGGCGCTGGCCCATGAGTACCCTGTCCCGTGCCGCGTCGAAGTCGGCCATGGCGATCGCCGTGGCCCCGCGCCGCACAGCGTGCAAGGCGGCTTCGTTGACCAGGTTGGCCAGGTCGGCCCCGCTCATGCCGGGTGTACCACGAGCCACGACTGTGAAGTCGACGTACGGGCTCACGCGCTTGTCCTTGCAGTGCACCCGGAGGATGGGGAGCCGCTCTTCGAGGTCAGGAAGTGGCACCACGATTTGGCGGTCGAACCGGCCGGGGCGAAGGAGAGCCGGGTCCAGGATATCCGGGCGGTTGGTCGCCGCCATCATGACGATGCCCTCAGTCGCCTCGAAGCCGTCCATCTCGGCCAGCATCTGGTTGAGGGTCTGCTCGCGCTCGTCGTGGCCACCACCGAGCCCGGCGCCGCGCTTGCGCCCGATCGAGTCGATCTCGTCGATGAAAATAATCGCCGGGGCCTGCTTGCGCGCACTTTGGAACAGGTCGCGCACTCGAGAAGCGCCGACGCCGACGAACATCTCCATGAAGTCGGAGCCTGTAACCGACATGAAGGGCACCCCTGCCTCGCCGGCTACTGCACGGGCGAGCAGGGTCTTGCCAGTCCCTGGCGGCCCGACCAAGAGCACGCCCTTGGGGATCTTGGCACC
>DASSZK010000199.1:0-2305 GCA_035702845.1 Acidimicrobiales bacterium | reverse complement strand
TTGAGGTCAAATACCGGGACAGCGCCAGTGGCGCTGGTGAGTTGCTTGAGCGTGGAAAGCGTGAAACCGTACGTGCGCTGCCGACCCGGCTTGGTCTTGGTGGCGCCGGATCTCGTTTCGGTCGTGGATGGTGGTTGATTGACACTTCCGGTCTGCCAATCCCAGTAGTTCGCGATGGCTCCGCCGGGGTACCGGATCGTTCCGGGTGCCAACGAGGTGACTGCCCTCAACACTGACGGCTCGCCGTACGGCTCCGCCACCCCGGAGTAGTCGAGGTTAGTCCCTTCGAACGGCGCCGTCACGGTGCGGCGCGTCCCCTCGCTCACTTGCAGGATCGGCCCATGTGGGCTGCGGACGGCGCCGCACCCGGACGCAAACACGCAGGTCAGTGCGGCCACGGCCGCACCGAGCCGGGCACAGCGGTTACTTCTCTTCAAGCGAACTCCTGTCGTAAGCATTCACCTCCCCGTCCTGTGGGAATGGTGTCGTTGACTGGCCAGGCGGCCGTCGGTCGGGGTTTCTTTCGGGGCGGGGAGGTCAGCCCGTGTTTGCCGGGCTTGGTGGGATCCACGGTCCGTCGGTGAAGAGCTGCCGTAAGATGTCGAGGCGGTTCAGGCCGTTCTGGGCGCCGGTTTGGATGTAGGAGCGGACATCGGCGAAGGCTTTGGCCACGTCGAGACTGTGGAAGGTGCCGCTGACCTTGTCATGGACCTTGACCATGCGCAGTGATCTCTCCGCGGCGTTGTTGTCCGCGGGGATCGTGGTGTCGTCGAGGAGTCGCAGGATGTCTGGGCGGTCGCGGCGCATCCGGGTGGCCAAGTTCCACGCCTGGCGCTGGTAGATCGACCAGCCGCCTTGGTGGCGTCTTCTCGGCGGTTCCCCCTCGGGCAAGAGCGCGAACGCCGCGTCCAAGCAGGCGTCGTAGCGTTGACGGATACGTTTCGCCTTGATACGGCCGACCTTGGCCCGCCCTTTGACTGCCGCGGCCTCGGCCGCCACTTTGGCGTCGAAGAGCACGCCAGCCAGGTCGGTTGTCCAGGCCTTGTACGCGTCGGTCTGGCCGACGTCTTTCAAATGTCTGACCAGATGGGCATGGCATTGAGCATGGGCGGCGCAGAGGTAGTCGTAGGAGGCGTAACCATCGTGCATGAGCACCCCTGCGTAGGCTCCGAGCACCCCGATGTCCTCCAAAGCTTGGCGGCCCCGACTGCGGTGCACCGCCAGCAACGTCAACACGCCGGTGGTGACGGTGTGCACCCAGTGCTTGGTGGTCCCCACCGCAGTGCCCGTCTCATCAGCGCACAGCACGTCGGCTTCGCCCAGTAACGCCTTCAATCGCACGATGAACGGCCCGAGGAGCTTGGCGGCCTCCTCCTGCAGGGCGCACAGCCATCCGGTCGACACCTTCACTCCGAGCACGTCTTCGATCAGCTCGGCGGCCCGTTCGTAGGGCAGATGCTGGCGGTCGAGCAAGTACAGCCCAAGAGCGCGGACCTCAGGGCCGTAGCACACCGGTGCTCTGGCCGCGGGCGGGAACTCGGCCAGGGTCTCTTCCCCGCAACTGCAACGGCAGCGGTAGGCGACATGATCGGTGACGATCGGCTCGACCTTGGGCAAGTCGATCACCTGGCGGGTGACTTGGCCGCACACGCTGTCGCGGCCCAGAGCCGCTCCGCATCCCCGGCAGGTCACCGGCCGGTACTCGAGCGTCTCGTCAGGGTCGCGTCGGGCCAGGTGATTGCCGGCCTGGCCGGGCTGCTTGCCCGGGGATCGCTTGGCCTCCTTGGCGTTCGCCCTCGCCTCGGCCCGCCGTTGCGCTCTGGTCTTCCTGGTCTCGATACGGTCAGAAGACGGGGGCTTGGACGAGTTGGACGAGTCCCGTGACGCTTCGCCCCGCAGGGTCGCCACCTTGTCGGTCAGGGCAGCCACCTGCTGTGCCAGTTCGTTGTTTCGCTCCCGCAGTTGCTCGTTCTCGGCCTGCAGCGACACGACCATGGCCAGGGCCTCACGTAACTGCTGGCGCAACGAGGCATCCGACACTTCACAATTTTGCCAGCCCTATCGCGCGCTGTGGTGGACTCTCACGCGATCCCGCGCGCTCGAGGGAGCTGAATGCTTACGAGGCTCGAACGGTAGACGTCGCGTCGACCACGCCTCGACCTGCCGGCGGCCCGAGTGCAGGATTACGGCGAACTCGGGCGGCGGGCTCTCAGTCAAAGAGGATCACCACCTCGAAACTCATCGTTGCCACTGTGCACTTCGGGCACACGTATCGGGCGCCACCCGGCAAAGTGCACGACTTCCC
>DASSZK010000114.1:0-2408 GCA_035702845.1 Acidimicrobiales bacterium | reverse complement strand
GACTACTGCCGGGCCTACGACTACTGCCGGGTCCTCGACTACTGCCGGGCCCTCGACGACTGTGCCCTCGACGACTGTGCCCTCGACGACTGTGCCCTCGACGACTGTGCCCCTCCCGTCGGGCGGGCAAGCGCCCCTGCCCGCTCACCCGGCGCCCGGCACCGCCACTCCCCCGGTACCTGCGCCAGGGACCACCCCTGTGGCGTTCCTATTGCCCGTTGTCAACGAAATGAACTTGCGCTGGCAGGCTGAGAGCCACTTCTGCTTTGCCATGCCGAGCGAGACGGGTATGACCGGCACCAACAGTGGGGATGCGCACCCGCGGACGGTGATGTTCACAGTCGGGACCCCGTACCAGCCGATGCCACCATTGACTCTGGCCACACGCCAGGCGGCGGTGGCTGACCTGGAGCGGTACCACGCAACCGAGATCGTCGTGGGCCCCGAGGCACCTTCCGCGCCCGGCTGGACACCGGAAGGCCAAGCGCAGCTGGTTGTCTGGGTCGAATGGCTGCTCGGCCAGGCGCCCGTGCAGAGCCACGACATCCACATCAGCTACATCTGGAAGGACCTCCCCCCTTATGAGGACATAGCTACGGGCCACGTCGGTTACGTAGCCGGAGAGGCGCATAACTAGCTTTCCGGTCTTGCCGGCAGAGCGTTCGCAGATCGTGCGCCTCAGACGCTGCGGCTCAGATGCTGGGCTTCAGACGCTGGGGCTCAGGTGCTACAGCCCGGGCGGTGCGGCTCAGGCGGTGCGGCGTGAGGCCTTGGCCGCGATTTCGACACGGTCCCGGCCATGGGCCTTCGCCATGTACAGCGCCCGGTCGGCGGCAGCCAAAACCGAACGCCAGTTGCGTGAACGCCCGTGGGCAACACCGATGCTTATCGTAACGGCGAGGCGGCTCTCGAGTTCCTCCCAGGGGTACGAGCTCACCTTGGTACGGATCCGCTCGGCAAAATCCCTCGCCGCAGGCACTTCCACACCGGGAAGGGCGAACACGAACTCCTCGCCCCCGTAGCGCACAACGACCTGGCCCGTCCGGGCATCAGCAGCGAGCATCTGGCCGATGGCGCGCAGTACGTGGTCGCCGACCTCGTGACCGAAAGTGTCGTTGATGTCCTTGAAATTGTCGATGTCCGCCATGAGAAGGGCGACGTGCTCCGACTCTTGTTGCACCTCCGCCAGGCACCGCTCCAGCAGGCGGCGATTGCCGATCCGAGTGAGGGCGTCCTCCTCGGCAGAGCGGATGGCTGCTGCCTTTTGCACCTCCAGCGACCTGCGTTCGCGTTCGAGCGAGGCCCGCGCCCACACCTGTTCGACAAGCTGGGCCGTTTGTGCCCGATGGACGTCCAGCACCTGGCGCTTGAGCTCCAACGAGTCCTCCAGCGCGGCAGCGAGGTCACCGGCTTGCGCCTCGGCGGCAACGAGCTCGTCGAGGATAAGCATCGTCTCGTGACGGTCGTCGCTTGGCTCGGCGAGGTCGCGAGCCCGGCGAGCAGCGACGACTGCCTCCTGCGGGCGGCCAAGGGCTCGCAGGCACCGGGCTTCCACAAGCGCCAGAGCAGCCTGCCCGGCGGCCCACACGATATGGCTGGCGTCTCCAGCAGTCGAGCGCAACAGCTCGAGCGCCTCGGCGGGACGGCCGTCCTCGACCAATAGCTCGGCCTGCAGGCGTTGGACACCCATGCGGCGATTGGTGTCAGGCGTCCCGCTGGCGACGATGGTGTCGACAACCTGCTGAGCCCTGCGTACCCGGTCGACCCCGTCAGGGCCGATGCGGCCGTCGCCAGTACCACAGGCGCGCTCCATGCGTACGGCGATGAGGAGCGCATCGGCGATGTTGTGCAACTCACGCAGCATCTTCCACCGGTCGCCGATGCGGCCGGCAGCCGCCAGCGCCAGCTCCAATTGCTGCACAGATCGCTCGTAATCGAGGAAGGAATAGCAAAAGATGGCTAGGCGGTTCTCGACCTCTGCCCGTAGCTCGTCGTCATCGAGCGTGCGCACCCCCACGATCGACTTGGTGGCCAGCTCGGCGGCCAACGACAGCTCGCCGAGGCGGGAGGCAAACGCAGCGCCCAAGCTCGCCGCCTCCAGTGCCAGTCCGGGTTCGTGAGCCTGTTCAAAAAGCTCCATGGCGGCAACCGCATCATCGAGCACCTCACGGGTGTGCCACTGGTTCGCACGCAACCTCGTGCGGCACATGAGAAGCTCGGCACGGGCCAAAGGTGAAGTCGACCGCTCCAGCGCCTCATCGATGAGCTCGAGACAGGCCTCACGCTGCTGGTCTGTAACCGCCGTGTCCACGCGCTCCCAAAGCTGAGCCAGTTCGTGATCGACGACTCGCGGGGTGGCCACGATTCGTTATCGGCCCAAGCGCCTGTGGCCCTTGACCGCCGGCACC
>DASSZK010000398.1:0-12665 GCA_035702845.1 Acidimicrobiales bacterium | reverse complement strand
TGGCCGAGTACACCGGGCAGTCCCTCAACGAAGGGACCGACTTGGCTGCGATCGACAACCAGATCGACGCGTCGCTTCTGGGCGATGTGGCCGCGGCGAGGACCCAGGCCGGCCTTGAATTGGCGCAGCGGGCCCTGGCTGTAGCCACGGTACGCACTCAGTTGGCTCGTGCCGCTGTGGCTCGAGCTGCCGTGGTGCGTGACCATGCGCGGCACCGGCTGGTAGGGGCGAGGGACCAGGTGGCCATCTCCCGCCACGACGTTGTCTTGGCCACGCAGTGGGCGACGATCCCCGGGCGTGCACCAAGCTCACCTATCGCCGCCCTCGCCAAAATAGAAGGCCCATTGGGCAGGCAAGCAGGGCGGCACAGGGTCAAGCCGTCAATGGGGCCCGCAGCGCAGAGCGGGCTCAGCAGCTTCACGGTGACGACCGGGCCACAGCCCGGCTCCGTCGTGGCGCCAACTGCGGTACCGGCCGCGGCCACGACGACTGCGCCCGCAACGGCGTCGACCTCAGTCTCGGCCACTCCCGGCACGGGCCTCGGTCAAGGCCCCATTGGCTCTTCACAAGGTCCCGCCAGTGCCCCCGACCTCTCGTCCCAAGGCCCAGCGATCATCGGGACTTCGCTCCTCGGCACGCCCCAGATCGTCGCCTGGTTCACGTCGACGGGGGCTCGTGCCAATACGACGGTCCCTATCAGCCAACTCGTGTCGGACTACCTGAAGGCTGGCCAGGTCACCGGCGTGCGGGGCGATATAGCGTTCGCTCAGTCCATAGTCGAGACCGGTTACTTCGCTTTCCCCACGTTCGGTCAGGACCCCGCTCGCTATAACAACTTCGCTGGGATAGGGGCATGCGACAGCTGCAAGCACGGGTGGAAGTTCCCAACGGCGATGGCCGGCGTCATGAGCCAAGAACTCCTGTTAGCCGCCTATGCCACGCCGCCGGCGCAGGCGCCGAGCGGATCTCAGGCACCTCTGGGGGTGGAGGGCTGCTGCCGGACCTGGATGGGCCTGTCGGGTGTCTGGGCGAGCAACAAAGCCTACGGGTTCGAGATCCTGTCGATTTACCACCAGATGTTGGAGTACAGCCTGGCTGACGACCTGGCCAAGGCAGGCCTCGCCACGGTAGTACCGGCCGGTCCAGGGCCGCTTAGCGCACCGGTGGTCACGTCCACTACCCAGCCGCTCAGCCGACCTGTGAGATCCTCGCCAACACCCAGTCAAACTGGCCGCTCATGATCGGCGCCTTGCAATAACGGCAGGTCCCTTCCAGCTCGACGTCCAGCGGTGCACCACAATTAGGGCACCGGGTCCCCATGGACGGCCCGTCCGGCTGAGTCGTGGCTGCGGCCGAGCGTTGGAAAGTCCAGTCCTCCTCCCAATTGCGGACGCTGTTATCCCCGCGTAGTACCCGCCCTGTAGCCTCGTCGACGTCATAATCCGTGCAGGCGGCGACGACACGCACGGTTATGGTTTCCCACGTCTCGCCGCGGCTGGCAGCTACGGGCAATACGTTGGATAGGACAAGGTTGTCTATGACGTTGCGCTTATGGCCGTCGATGTACGCCTGGATCTGGGCACGGTGTGCCTGCCACAGCCCGTCAGCCATTACGCGCCGGCTTGTCTCGGGCCGGCGCTGGGCCCACGCCTCTTGGACGATAAAAAACGCCTTTTGCACATGCTGAGTGAACTGGTCGAGATCGAAGGCCGGGTCATGCTGGCGGATATCCGCCAGGCCGGTGTCGACCGGGCTCTGCGCTTGAGATTGGGCGGCGTGTTGGCGCGGGAAAAGCTCCCCAGGGATGCTTGCCGCCGCCGGGCGCGGGTCGCTTTCCCAGTTTGTGCCTCCCCACGGAGCAGCGCCGGCACCGGCCAAGTGCTCGCCCGCCCCGCGCCCGCTGGCGGCCGGGATGGCGTCATCACCGGTTGGGCCCTGAGCGGCCCAGCCGCCGCCCGCCGGCCCTCCCCCTGCCGACCAGCCCTCACCGGTTTGACTGGCACCCGTCTGACTGGCACCCGTCTGACTGGCACCGGGCCACGAGCCCTGCTGCATGGGAGGGTTCTGCCCAGGGCCGTTTTGCCACGGGCCCTGCTGGCCAGGGCCGTTTTGCCACGGGCCACGCTGGCGCCACGGGCCTCCTGACCCCCATCCGCCCCTGCGGCGGGCGGCCATCTGGTAACGGACGAGGATCATTATGACGACGAAGACGATCATCCCCGCCGAACCTCCACCTCGGAAAAAAATCCTCCTGCCTCCTGGCTACTTAGTCCGTCGCGGGCGGGGCAATGGCCGTGCCGCACGAGGCGCAGAACTTTTGACCTGGGCCCGCCTCGGTGCCACAGGTCGGGCAGTGCACCGGTTGGGGGCTGAGGGCCTGGCCGCACTGGGCACAAAAGCGCGCTCCTGGCGCGTTGCCGGCTCCGCATGCGCCGCAGTGACCTGGCGCCGCAGGCATCTGTGTACCGCATGAAGAACAGAACTTGGCCCCGGCGGGCTGGGCGGCGTGGCAACTGGCGCACACCGCGGCCCCGGCCCCGGCGCCCCCCTGAGCGGTGAACCCGGAACCCCCGCCGCTGAACCCAGGGGCCGGTGGGGGAACAGGCCCTGGCTCGTTCTGAGCTGCCGCCGCTCCTCCTCCCAACTGTCCCCCGAGGCCGAGGCCGGCTGCGAGGAAAGCACCGCCGTCTGCGCCACCGCCTTGAGCCATGCCCTGGCCGGCGCCGAGGGCCATCTCGCCCGCCGCGTACCGGTTGAAGCCGCCGGCGAGGCGGCTGTACGCCGTGTCCTTGGCTAGCCCCTTTAGTTGTGCCTCGTCCTGCTCAGAGAGGTTGAGGTCGAAGTTGCCCATGCGCACGAGAGCGACACCGTATGTGGCCAGTTGGTTGTTCGCGGCCGTAATGCACGCCTGCTCCAGGTCGGGCGTGTACGCAGAAAGACCCAGGATCGGCCAGGCATTGCGTACGACCTGCGTGGTGACTTCGGTGCGCATCACCTTGAGCAACTGGTCGCTCACCCACCCCGCGACCCGGCCGTTGTCGGTGACGTCGACGGTCCCCACCAGGTTGGTTATGAGCGAGACAGGGTCTTTGACCTGCAACGAGTAGTCGCCGAAGACGCGCAGCGTCACGATCATGCCCGTCTGGGGGTCCTGTACGTCGTCAATACGGCCCCCGAAGGTGAGGCCCGGGTACTCGCGGGTCCCTACGAAGTACAGCTCCGCACGGTAGGCATTGCCTCCGGTTGCAACGTCGATGATGGTCCCCAGGAAGGGAAGCTCGTCTGCGTCGATCTGGTGGCGCCCCGGTCCCATGGTCCCCACCACCCGGCCGGTGTTGATGAACACCGCCATCTCGTCAGCGTCGACGATGGCCCGGCTGAACTTTCGGATGCGCACGTCCGGCCATTTGAAGATGATCTGGCCCTTGCGGTCGTCGGGGACGGCTATGAACTCACGGCTTGCCAAGACCACGGCTGCCTCCTGTCGAGGTTGTCAACCTCAGGGTAGCGCTGAGGCTCGCAGGGCCGCGCCTCAGTCGAGCTGTTCTATGAAGGTCTTCAGCTGGCGCAGGTTGCGGCACTCGTAGACGCCGGTGCAATGCACTCCGTACTGGGCAAGAACGGAGTCACCGGTGTCCCAATAAGCACTGGGCTCGGGGTTGAGCCACCACAGCTTGCGTGCTCGCGCAGAGATGTCAGCGAGGGCCCACGGCTCAGCCGGGTGGTAATTGCTGCGGGCATCGCCAAGCACGAGAACGGTGGTGCGCGACGTCACCTCAGCACCCCAGCGATTGGCGAAATCAGCGAGCGCATGGCCGTAATCCGAATGGCCCTCGGCCCAGATGACATCGGCCTGTGTGTTGATGGAACTAACGGCGCTGGCGATGTCGCCGGCGCCTTTTAGCAGGTCCGTGACTTCGTCGATCCCGTCTATGAACGCCCAGGCGCGAGTGCGGGAAAACTGTGAGGAGAGCGCATATACGAGCTGAAGTGTGAAGCGGGCAAAAGCTGCCACCGAGCCCGAGATGTCTGCCAGCACCCACAGCTCCGGCTTGGAGCGGCGTGGGGATTTGAACCGGGGGTCCACGGGCGCGCCTCCGCTCGACAAGGACCTGCGCATAGTGGCGCGAAAGTCCAATCGGCCGTCCTTGTGGCCTCGGCGCTTGCGGGCCAGGTGGACCGCCAGCTTGCGAGCCAGGGGCTGTACGGCCCGCTTCAGTGCGGCCAGCTCCTCGCGGCCCAGGTGCATGAAGTCCATGTCCTCCGGTAGTGCCCGGCGGGTGGCCTTGGCGACCGCCATCGGGCCGCGTTCTGCCACGAGGCGCCGGGTCACGTCCGCTTCCAGTTCCCGGCGCAGTTGCTCCATGCGCCTCCGGTACAAGTCGGCGTCGAGCAAACCCTGGAGCGCAGGCTGCTCGCCTGCCCGTGCCAGCAACTGCGAGAGGAGGGCGTCTGCTTGGAGCTGGCGAAGGGTTTTGAAAACGTAGTAGCTGGCGCCCACCGGCCGCATGGGCTCCATCCCGGCGTACCGGCTTACCGCCGCCTTGGCCAGGGCGGCCATCAGCTCGCGGTTGCCCTCCATGAGGGCGCGGTAAGCCATCTCGGATAGCTCCGCCGCGCTGAGCTGGTCCGATGAGGCGCTGTCGTCGAGGTGGGCGGGGAACCCTTCCAGGTCCTCCTGGGAGGCCAGGGCCATGCCGATCCCGATCGAAAAATACAAGTCGAACAGCGCCTCGAAGGTGCGCCAGTGGCCTTCGTTCTTCACGAGGCACCCGGCCAACCCGGCTTTTAGAGTGGCCCGCTCGGTTATCGGCAACTGGCGTACGGCCTCGACGGCATCCAGTAGCTCGGTCGTGCTGACGGGGACGCCGGCGGTGCGCAGTTCCCCGACGAAGCCGGCAAGAGCGGACAGCAGACCGTCGCCGAGGGTGGTCTCTGGGCTAGGAGCGCTCATCCCGCGGTGGCTGACAGTTCCTTCGACGCGCGTTCCAGGTCCGAACGGTGCTTCAAAAGCACGTTCAGGGTTTGGCGAGCGATTTCAGGGTCGAGCTTCGATACCCCGAGCACGACCAGGGTCCGTGCCCAGTCCAAGGTTTCTGAGACTGACGGGGGCTTTTTGAGCTCCATGTCCCTCACCAGCGCAACCGTGCGCACGACTTGGTCGGCAAGGTCTTGCTGGATTTCGGGGACGCGGGTGAGAACTATCTCGCGCTCACGCTCTGCGCTCGGGTAGTCCATGTGCAGGAAAAGGCAGCGGCGTTTCAACGCCTCTGAGAGCTCTCGGGTGTTGTTCGAGGTCAAGAACACCATCGGTACTTGGCGGGCTGTCACGGTGCCCAGTTCGGGAACCGAAACCTGGTACTCGGAAAGGACTTCGAGCAGTAGCGCCTCAGTTTCGACTTCGACCCGGTCGACCTCGTCGATGAGCAACACAACCGGGTCCTGTGCCCTTATGGCTTCGAGGAGGGGACGTGGCATAAGGAAGTCCTCAGAAAAAATGTCGGACTCCAGCTCCTCCCAGCTCTCGGTTTGCTTGGCCACCTGCTCGGCCTGTATTCGAAGGAGCTGCTTTTTGTAGTTCCACTCGTAAAGCGCTTTTGACTCGTCGAGGCCCTCGTAGCACTGCAGGCGCACGAGGCGAGCACCGGTCATTTCCGCTACGGACTTGGCCAACTGTGTCTTGCCCGTACCTGCCGGTCCCTCCACGAGGACCGGCTTGCCCAAGCGGTCAGCCAGGTACACCACAGCCGCCGTACCGTCGTCGGCCAAGTAGCCGACTCGGGCCAGCCCTTCCTTGGTGCCGGCGGGGCTGGAGAAGCGGTTACCGGGCGTCCCTGTAGCACTCATCCCCGTCATGTTACGGGTACCGCCATCGGGCCCCTCCCGGATTATCCCGGGTGGACGACGCCCCTGAGGGCCCTTGCCCTTACCTGGCGACCAGAGGGCTCACGCCCGCACTTGGCCGGTGCCCGTGACGATGTACTTGGTGCTGGTCAGCTCCCGCAGGCCCATCGGGCCGCGGGCGTGCAGTTTTTGTGTGCTGATCCCGATCTCCGCGCCGAAGCCGAACTGCTCGCCGTCGGTGAAACGGGTGGAGGCGTTCACCACGACCGCTGCGGCATCGACCTCCCGGCAGAAACGGCGGGCCGCTTCCAGGTCTCGGGTGACGATCGCTTCTGTATGCCCGCTGCTGTAGCGCTGCACGTGCTCGATGGCCTCGTCCAAAGAGCCCACGATCTTGACGCTCAGGACCAGGTCGAGGTACTCGCGGCCCCAGTCCTCCTCCGTGGCCGCTTCCATGCCGTGGACGATGGCCCTCGCCTCGACGTCACCCACCATGCGCACAGCGGGCATGGCCTGTACGGCGAGGGGGAGGAGCTCATTGGCAACCGATCGGTGCACGACCAGTGACTCCGTTGCGTTGCACACGCTGGGTCGCTGGGTCTTGCCGTTGACCAGCAGCTCCAGCGCCATTGCCAGGTCCGCGGAAGAGTCGACGTACAGGTGGCAGTTGCCGTCGCCGTCGATCACGTAGGGCACGGTGGCGTTCTCCAGCACGGACTTGATGAGTGAAGGCCCCCCGCGGGGTACGAGGCAGTCGATGTAGTCGCGCAGGCGCATGAACTCCCGGGCCGACTCGTAGCTGGTGTCCTCGACAAGGATCACGCTGTCTTCAGGGAGCCCGGCCTTGGCGACTCCCTCACGGATGGCGGCGGCGATGGCGATGTTGGAACTGATGGCGCCGCTGCTCCCCCGAAGGAATGCCACGTTGCCGGACTTGAGGCATAGGCCGGCCGCGTCCGAGGTCACGTTGGGCCGGTTTTCATAGATGATGGCCACGACGCCGAGCGGGACGCGGACCTTTTCGATCTGGAGCCCGTTAGGCCGCACCCACCCTTCGATCACCTGGCCGACAGGGTCAGGCAGCGCCGCTACTTGGCGAAGCCCTCCTGCCATGGAGCCGATGCGGGCCTCCGTGAGGCGGAGCCGGTCCACGATGGTGGGTGACGCCCCCGATGCCTCGGCTCGCGAGACATCATCGCGGTTGGCAGCCAAGATGCCGGCGGCATTTTGCTCCAGCAAGTCCGCCGCTGCGGCCAGGGCGGCGTCCTTGGTGCCGGTTGAGGCCACGGCCAGAGTGCGGCTTGCCCTCTTGGCCCGCTGGCCGAGCTCGAGTAGCGAGGTCATGCTCAAAGCTACCGCTCTGGCGTAATTCGAGGGACACGGTTCGGCTCGACTGATAGGGTCACCTTACATAAGGACCGCACCCGCAAAAGCGATGGTGCGCGAGGTTCGACCCAACGAACGCCTCGGAGACCGGGCGAGGAAGTGAAACAATTGCACCCGCAACTAATGATGGACCTGGTCAACGAGCGCCACCGGGACATGCAACGAAAGGTTGTTGAGCCGTCCTTTTTCGAAGCCCGCAAGAGGTTGCACTCGCGTGCCCAGCGCGAGCGGTTCCTTGACGCCTTTCGTGCCGCCAGCCATTTCGCGCAAGACATGCGCACTTTGCCTGCTGAGATTTGACCTGGCGGATCGTTCCTGTTGTGGCGTTAGCCGCTGAAACGAGTAGCAGCGTTAGCCGCTGAAACCAGTAGCAGCTGCGATGGGCCCGGTCACCTTTTCCTTCACGCCTGAGCCAACGAACTTGGCATCGCCGTAGGCGAACACCCCGCCATCCTTGGCTATCAGCCAGTAGCCTCGCCCGTCGGTGGTCGATGCCATGCCGATGATCGGCTGGCTCAGGTGCATTTTGGCAGCGGCGCCCTCGTACGGGGCTCGGAAACCGAACACGCCACCGTCCGCCGATGCCAACCAGTAGCCGCCGGTTGCAATGTCTGTGGTAAGAGCGACAATGGGCGAGCGCAACCTCTTGGTGACCATCGAACCGTAGTACTGGGCATCACCAAACTTGTAGACGCCACCCGTGGCCGTGGCTACGAGGTAGCCACGGCCGTCGGGGCTCGAGGCGATCGATACCGCCTTGCCTGAACCCGCAGGCGGCGACCCCGCGTAGTGGGCGTCACCGAAACCGAAAACTCCACCGTCGGCCGAGACCAGCCAGTAGCCACCACCGTCCGGAGTTGCCGCGATGCCGGTTATGGGAGCGACCAGCCGCCGACCGAACATCGAACCGAAGGTCTTTGCGGTGCCGAAGGCGCGTACGGCACCGGCGGCAGTTGCCAGCCAGTACCCGCCCACGTCGGGCGCCATGGTCATGCCGACGACCGGGTTTTGTTTGGTGCCGGCGCCAGAGCCGCAGTAGGGCTGGCCGAAGGTGAACACCTTGCCCGCCGTCGACACCATGTCATAACCGTCGGAGGCGGCGGAGGGCGTGTCGCAAGGCTCGGGCCCCACCGGGGTGGCTGCTCCAGTAGTGCCCGTCAGCGCCGGGTCGTGGTGGAACATAGGCCAGGTCCCCTCGCCGATGGCCAAAGGGACGTCGCCCGAGATCTCGTAGTGCTGAACGACCCCCTCGTTGGCCCCGTTGTAGCCGGCGATGGTGATGCCGATCATGCCGTTGGGATCGCCGCTGACCAGGGGTGAGTTTTGGAACCCGAGGCCGGGGCCGAGGATCCCCAGGTTGAAGCCATTGCGCCCGTCGAGCACGAAGACCCCGTGGGTCGTCGGCACCAAGATGTCCTGGTAGGTGCCTCCGGACAGGTTGGTAGTGACCGGGCTGCCGATGACCCGGCCCCCGACATAGGTGTGCCAAATGGGTTGGCCGGTAGCACCACTCAGTAACCAGACCCCGCCGGTCGCGCCGTTGTCTGTGCCTTGCACGACGTCGAGCGAGCCGTCTCCGAGCACGTCGCCGAGCGCAGGGCTGGAACCGGTGAAGCCGTCCAGCGTTTGGCTCCAAATCTGGTTGCAATGGGTATCGAAGGCGTCGATGACGTTGGTGTCGAAGTGCCCCTTATAGAACGAGCCTGTCCCCACGACGATCCCGGTCGCTCCGTCCGCAAGGAACCTGCCGACCGCCGGCGAGGAATCGATCTCCTGCTCGATGTCCTTGTGGCAGATGAGGCCGCCTCGGGGGTCGAGGATCCGCAGGTGACCGCCGTCTTGGTACTGCTGGCCGTAAGCGAAGCCGTGCGTCGACGCTCCACCGACCACGAGCTCTGTCTGGCCGTTGCCGTAAAGATCCGCCGCCGCTGCCGTCGAGAACGTGCTGTCAGCGCTGAAGAAGGGCCACCCCGTCAGGGGGGCGCCGGTGGAGGCGTTGAGAGCGTACGTCTCCTGTCCCAAAGAGCCGGCAAAAACGGCTGTTACACCCTGCAGATCGGCGACCGTGAGCGATGCTTGCACCGCGTAGGCGGGGTTACGGTCGGTAGGGGGCTCTACGACCGGCGTGGCCCACAGTTTTTGGCCATTGGCGGCCCAGGCTTCGAACCCCCCGACCTGGTACCGGGCGGCATTGCCTTCACCGACGAACACAGTGTCGGGCGCACCGCTGGTCAACTGCGCCACGGACGGCGTGGAATCGATGGGCGCCCCGCCGTCGTAAGCCGGCCACCCGCTGACAGGAGAGCCATCAGACATGTGGAACGCGTAGAGGTACCCGGTGCGGTCCCCGACCACAACCGCTGGGCCCGAACTATCCAAGGTCGCTTCGGTTGGAGAGGAAAGGGCGATGGGGCCGCCCTTATCTGCGGCGAAAGGCCCTTGTTGCCACGCGAGTTGGAACTGCGGTCCTCCTGGTACTCCGACAGTGCGCGACGACGGCACGCGAGCGACGACGGGAGGCAGGGCGCCAGGTGCGCTGTGTGGCGCACTGAAAGCCGGGGTAGTGCTGACGGGCAGGAGGGCAGCAATCCCAGCGGCAGCAGACAGGACGTGGAGACGAAGAGAGCGAGTGCGAGGGCGAGAAGTCACGTGAGCAAGGAGAGGCATTTTGCGGGTGCGAGCGGGCGCAGCCAGGCCGGCGGTGCCCACTTGTCTACCAGCTGCGAGCAGCACGGTGCAACGCGGTCTCCGCCTGCGTTTTATGCAGGAAAAAGAGCCGGCTATTTGCGCAGGTGAATTGCCGCTCTGGTGGTAAGGGTTGCCTGACCTGGCGCTCGGGCCGGGCGTTCGGCTCCGTTAGCCAATTCGACTGCATTGCCGCCCAGGCATAGGAGGTAACAAAATGGCAGGTGCGGGGGAAAAGGACGCAGACGTCCGCCGCCTTGAAGAGCGAGCGGAGGGCGAGCTCGAGGAAGAGGAGAGCGCGCCTGAGGCGCTGAAGGCCATCGAGGCCGTCGACCAGCACAGTGGCAAAGGCGTGGACGCCGACCTGCAAGGGGGCCCGGCCAGGGGCCCGGCCGCGGGGGCGTAACCTTTGAGCAGTGCTCGACCAGCCCCCTGCCCGGCGCCCTCCCAGTGTCCGCCAGGCGGCGGCCTCGCCAAGCGGCGTAGTCGCCGCGGGAGTCGGAATTGCAGTGGGCGAGGTGTCGCACCTCGGCTTGGCGGTGGCCCTTGGCTTTGGGGGCGTGGGGTATGCCCTGAGGCTGTCGTGGGCGGCCCTGGCGCGCCGGCGGGCGCTCAAGCTCCGCGATAAACGCCGTCGCGAGCGGCTTAAGCCCTGGTCTGTCCCCGAGCCCTGGCGAGGGTACGTAGGGCGGGCGCAAACGGCCCAAGACCGGATGGACCGGCTGTGCTCGGCAGCTGGGACGGGACCGCTTTCCGACCAGCTGGCGGCGGCGCGCTTCCGCATGACAGAGGCGACAGAGCAGGTTTGGGCGTTGTCAAAGAGCGGTGCCGAAGTATTTGCCCAAGCCGCCAAGGTGGGCGAGATCGGGCGAGAGCTGGCTCAGGTGCAGGCAGGATTGAGACCCGGCGCCCGCTCTACAGGGGGCTCCACCCGGGAGTGGTTGGAGGGTCGGGAGGCGGCGCTGGCGGCCGAGCTACGCGAGTTGCGCCGTACCCAGGGGGTCGCGGCCAAGCTTGCCGGTGACGCCTCCGCCATCGTCACCCAAATGGAGTCCCTCGTCACCCAAGCCGCCGAGCTGATCTCCAATGGCTCGCCATCGGAGCTGGCCGACCTGGCTCTGCACCTGCGGGCCCTTGGCAGCGCCATGCAGGACGCGATGGAGGCGGGAGCGGCTCCCGCTGCTGGCGGGAGCGAACCCCCAGCGGGGCCCCCCGGAGCGGGCCCGGGATATCCCGTATAGCCGTGGGCGGTTGCCAGTCGTAGCATGCGTGTCATGTGGAAAGTCCTACGCCGAAGGTGGAAGTACCTCACCGCCAAGCTTTCCGGCCGGTTTGAGGAGACAGCGGACCCGAAGATCCAGCTAGAGCAAGCCATGGCCGAGGCGCAGGACCAGCACCGGCGTCTGGTCGAGCAGGCAGCGAGTGTCATTGCCAACCAAAAGCAGACCGAGTTGCAGCTCAACCGGTCGATGCAGGAGCTTGAGCGCATCAGCAACTCGACGCGCCAGGCACTGAGCATGGCCAACGACGCTGCAGCGCGTGGCGACACGGCCAAGGCCGCCGAGTACAACCAAACGGCTGAGGCATTCGCAAACCGGCTCATCGCCACCGAGAAGCGGGTCGACGACCTAAAGACCATGCACCTGCAGGCGACACAGGCGGCGGAGCAGGCCAGGGCGGCCGTCCAGCGCAATGCCAGCGCCCTGCAACAAAAGCTCGCAGACCGTCAAAAGCTGTTGTCCCAGCTCGACCAGGCACGGATGCAGGAGCAGCTCAACCGGGCCATGGAAACGCTGTCGCAGACCGTGGGCCAGGACGTGCCGACCTTCGACGAAGTGAGGACAAAGATCGAGGCGCAGTACGCCAAGGCTCTCGGCCAAGCCGACGTTGCCGGGCAGAGCGTCGAAGCCAAGATGCTCGAGATCGAGCAGGCCAGCGTGAACATCGAAGCACAGCAGCGTCTCGAGCGGATAAGGAACGAGATGGGGATGGGCGGGGCCCTCCAGCCCGGCAGCAGTGCTGCTTTGTCTCCCGGCGCCGGGGTAGGGCTAGGGCAGGCCTCCGAGCAGGCACACGACGGTCAACCACAGGCGCTCGGTGCAGGCGCCAACACCCAGGCCGGGCCCGGACAGGTGGCAGTCTCGCCAATACCTGATCCTCAGGTGCCGGTGCAGGAGTAGACGCCCGCGTGGCTCACGTCGTCGTCATAGGTGGGGGGCCAGCCGGCAATCAGGCAGCCAGCCGGGCAGCCAGCTTGGGGGCGCGAGTTACGGTCATCGAGAAGGAAGTGGTCGGCGGGGCCGCCCATCTCTGGGACTGCATACCGTCCAAAGCGATGATCGCCACAGCGGGCGCTCTGGGTTTTTCTCGCAGGATGAAGGGGCTGGGTGTATCCCTACCTGCCGGGGAGCTCGGGGCCGAGGCGGCAGTGGACGAGCCGAACCTGGCCAGACGGATAGCCGAAGTGACCACACGTTTGCAACGGGGCACCGAGGAGCTCTTGGTGTCGCAAGGTGTCCGGGTCCTTCGCGGCGAGGGCCGTCTTCTGGGCCCTCACCACGTGGCTGCCACTGCCGCTTCCGGTGTGCGCGAAGTCTTGGAAGCCGACACCGTGCTGCTCAGCACCGGGAGCCGTCCACGGGTACCGGAGTGGGCGCAGCCGGACGGGGAGCGGATCCTGACGACCCGCCAGGCCTACCCCCCGCCGGAGATGCCCGAGCACCTTGTCGTGGTCGGCTCGGGTGTCACCG
>DASSZK010000375.1:0-22587 GCA_035702845.1 Acidimicrobiales bacterium | reverse complement strand
ACCTTCTTCCAGTTCAAAAGGGCTTGGGCTACGAGCGAGATGCAGGTTGTCAGGGCGTCCCAGAACGGCGCGATGTCGTGGGCCGCTCTAAGCCAGATCGTCAGCAACCAAGTCCCCACCACGACAAAAGCAAGCCCGACGGCGAACGACCACAGCGGTGCGCGCCCCACGACCAGGCGCGTCCTCGTCGGGCCCCCGTGAAGCCACTGCCACCAGCCGACAAAGCCCAGGATGATGTAGAGCACCTGGAGGCTCGAGTCGGCCCACAGCCTTGACGTGGCGAACAGCACCAGAAAGAACGCTGAGTTTGCGATCCCCACCGGGAAGTTGCTGATGCGGCTTTTTACCGTAAGCCAGACACCGGCTGCTCCGGTGAGGAAGCCAAGGATCTCTGCCCAACTTACGTGGTCGTTGCCGAGCACGAACTCGACTCTGTTCAGCGGCGAGACAAGGTGGGCCAACCAGTTCAGCATCGGGTACTCCCTTTTCGCTGCGGGCAGCGGGTTTCGCCCCCGCCGTCGTGCCCCAACAAGTAGTTGGCGGCCAAGCGAGCGTTTGGACGTCCGGCCACAGCGCGTTCAGGCATCGCTTCCGCGCTTGGCTAGCAACATGGCGTCGCGAGCCATGGGTGGGTGCAGTTGTGTGACCGGGCCCAGGCGGTAAAGGTCAGCGGGAGGGCCTCCGGTGTCGGTGTCCTGTTCGCCCGTCGGGACCAGGAATCCCTGGACCGAGAGGACTTTGCGCCGAAAGTCGCCCCGGTGTACCGGTCCGCCCCAGACGGCCTCATAAACCCGTCGCAGCTCTGGGACGGTAAACGGTTCGGCCAGGAACGAGGTGGCCAGGCGGCCTTCATAACCCACTTTCCCGCGTACCCGCTCGACAGCGTCGACGATCACCTGCGCGTGGTCGAAGGCAAGCTGCGGGCCCTCAGCGCTGTCGAGGTCACTTACGGCAAACACGTGGGTTTCAGCGGCGTCACCTCCACTGCGGGTGACGGGAAGGTCGGGCATCAACCCGACGTACGCCGTTGAAAAGACCCTTCCCCGCCGGTCTCGCCAGGGACTGCCGTACGTGCGAAGTTGTTCCAGGTAACCCGGGAACACCTTTAGGCCCGTCTCCTCGGCCAGTTCACGGTGCACCGCTTCTTCCAAGTCCTCGCCCTCTCCGTAACCGCCCCCGCCGAGCCTCACGAAACCCCCCGGCAGCGCCCACTTCCCCTTGTCCGGGTGTTCCCCCCGCCGGACAAGGAGCAGGGAAAGCTCGCCCCCCCGAAGGGTGAACAGGGCGATGTCCACGGCGTGCTCAGATCGGGGGAAGCGCGACCGCTCTACCTGGCCATATGTCTCCAGGTACTCCGCTTCAGTTTGCAGCACTGTCTCAGCCATTGTGTTCTCCCGGGGTCTTGAGGACCCGTCTGTGCCAGGTAGGCTCTCTATGAGACTAGTAGTAGGCGCAGTCTGAGTCAAGTCCGGTGGGGCTGAGATGGCGCGTGCTCCGGGTAGTAAGCACGCGCCGGTTGAAATGCCCGATGGCCCTTCGACCCGCCACCGCGTCTTTTCTCGCCAGGCGAGGAGCGTGTACCGGACCTACTTGCCCGGAGGGCAGTTCGGTCCAGGGGCACGCTTGCCGCGCCCAAAACGCACCAGCTCTTGAGCTTTTATCTACCGGGAGTGCCAGAAAGTGCGACGGTCAGAGCGCGTCGAGATACGCACGTGCCCGGTCTGCCAGCGCATCGACAACCTCCGCCGCGGCGCGAACCAGGTCGAGCCCGCTGGGAGACCCCGTGACGACCCACTGCTCGCGGTCTTCTTCGATGACTTGGTCCACTCCCGAGCACTGCGAGAGCGCGGAGTGCATAGAGCGCCGCATCTCGGCTTCGAGAGGATCCTCGCGCAGGAACTCGGCTACCCAGAGCACGACGCGCCAATCCCCATCGAAAGGCTTCCACGCCTCAACGCCACGCACCTCTTGCTCGTCGGTTTCCCGCACCCAAGCGTCTTGGATCTCCTCCTCGCGCTCGTCGTCAGGTACCTGGTAGATGCGCTCCGTCGGCATGGCCCGAACATAGCCGACGGTCGGGTGCCTGGAACCAACTCGAGGTTGGCGGCACTACGCTCGCCAATCCGGCTAATGGTGCGTCTGGCGAGCGCAGCGTCGCCTTAGCCCGAGACGGCTTGTGGCACCATCCCGGCCCTTCCCTCCGCTGGTGAGCCGTCGCTACCTAGTGCTCCGGGCTCAACGGAGGGCCTGGCGGTGTCCGGCGACTGGGGTCGACCGGGCTCATAAGACCAACGGCGTTGCCGGCAGGGTCCTCGACAACGGCGTAGCGCGCACCCCAGAAGGCGTCGTAGGGCTCTTGCTGTCCTGTGTGCCCCGCGGCGGTGAGGTCCGCGTAGACCGCGTCCACCTGGTCCCGGCTCGCAAGGCTGAAGTCGAGCACGGCGGCTCCTGATCGCCAGCCCTTGTCCCACAGCCGAGCGGACTCCACGCTGTCGAACTCGAGGGCGATCCCCCCGTGCATCTGAGCGGAGCGGTGATGCGCTCGGAACGCTTCGCCCGCATCCGGGATATCCAGGCCCAGGCGCCGGTAAAACTCCACGGACGCTTCCATATCGGTGACAACGAGGTTGATCTGGTCGAGGACCGGTCCATCGCTCACTGAAACGCTCCTTGGCTATCGGGTGTCCGGCCTATATGTGGCTGCCAGGACATGGGTCATCATCTCACCCGGGGTTATAACCTCTGCGTCGACTTCGTGGCGTTTCGGCCCTCGCTCACCTCCCGAGTCGCGCACCGTGGCAGGATCAGGACGTGCCTAGCGACTCCGCTTCCCCCGGTAAGGGGCGGAAGTACACGCTCGTAGAGCGCGAACGGCGGTTCCTCCTAGCAGGGTTGCCGGCGGAGCCGAGCATTCGCGTGCTGGCCATCACCGACCATTACCTGGTCGGCACCCGCCTGCGCCTGCGCCTCTCGTCCCCGGTCACCGACCACGATGAGGAGGTGCGCTACAAGCTCACGCAGAAAATCCCAGTCCCTGGCAGCGGATCCCGGCTCATTACGACGATCTATCTCAATGAGGAGGAATACCAGGCTCTGGCTGTTCTCCCCGCTGCCGTGCTCAACAAGACCCGCCACAGCGTCCCGCCGTACGGTGTCGACGTCTTCCATGGGGACCTGAGCGGCTTGTTCATGGCCGAGGTCGAGTTCCAGACCGACGAGGAAATGGCCGGGTTCTCACCGGCACCGTTCGTGATCGCCGAGGTGACCGGCGACCACCGGTTCACAGGTGGGCACTTGGTCACGGTAAACCGTCGTGAGCTTGCCGACGCTCTGCCCGGGTACGGGCTCCACCTCCCAATTTGAAGACGGCTCAAGCCCGGTGCTTTCCAAGGGCCGCGCCGACCACGGCGCAGAGCAAGTGAGCACGACGGGCTCGATCGGCTCGGCCTCGCAACGCACCGCCGGTCGGTGCCGAGGACGCGCCGAGCGGGTTATCTGACGCCGCCTGCCGGGAGCACCCCGGTAGGGCTAGGATCCGATTTGTGCCTTTGGCGCGGGTCGGTAGGCAGATGCTCGATGTCGGTCGGTCACTGGCCGCGCTACGCACGGCCGGACCTTGTTCGGGCACCACGGCCGGGGCCGGCGCAACTGATCTAGCCCGTGCAACTCTCGGCGGCGACCATGCCCGGCGCCTTTTTTGCGGGGTTGTCGGCACTGTTGTCATTGCGCTGTCGTTGACAGCGTGCGGCGGTGGCGGCTCGCCGACGTCAGTGGCCCACCTCGGCAAGACCGTACCGGCTACCACGGTGGCTCCCGGGCCCGGGGGCGGAGGCAATCTGCGCCAGATGTACCTGGACGCCGTGGCCTACACCGGCTGCATGCGTACCCACGGCCTTCCCGACCTCGCCGTACCAACAACGGTGGACAACGCCACCCAGCAGGAAGTCGGGTTCGGGCTGCCCCCCAACCAGCAGAGCCCGCAGTACCGCGCCGCCGACAAGGCCTGCCAGTACCTACTCCCGGGCAATGGCGCCGGCCCCTCTCAACAAATGGTCCAGCAAGCAATGACCAAGGCTCTCAAGTTTTCAGTATGTATGCGCAAGCACGGGCTTCCCAGGTTCCCCGATCCCAAGGCAAATGCTGAGGGCATCTCCATAACCGGCGGCCATGGGATCGACCCCCGCTCGCCGCAGTACCAAAGGGCTCAGGCTGACTGCCGGGCCTTTTCGCCCGTCGGCTAGCGCCACGGCGGCAACTTCCGGGCCGTCTTCGGAGCGAGCAAGCGGGAGCGGCCTTACTGGTCCCTCCGTATGCTCTCAAACGCTCCAGAGCGCTTGCGTCGGTGACAGGCGCGCCGCCCGCAGAGCCGGCATGAGCCCGGCGATGGCCCCGATCACTATGGCAGCTCCGAACCCACCTGCCCACGCCAGCGGTGGGACCACCGTCTGCCAGCCTTTGGTGGATGCGTACACCGCGGTCGATACGGCGCCCGCTCCGACACCCAGGGCCCCGCCGAGCAGTGACAGCAATAACGCCTCGGCCATGAACTGCAACCGCACCTGGCCCTTGGTCGCTCCGAGGGCCCGGCGAAGGCCGATCTCCGAGCGACGTTCCAGCACCGAAATGACCATGATGTTCGCCACCCCCACAGCCCCAACGATCAGGGAAACCGCGCCCAGGCCGAGGAACAGGCTGTTCAAGGCGGCCTTGGCGTCCGCTTCCGCCACCAGAGCGTCGGAGGGTTGGGAAACGTCAACCTGGCTGGGTTGCTCAGGGTTGGCCGTGGCGGCGAGCACCGCTTGTACCGCCGAGACCTGGTCGGTCGCCGCCCGCAGGTAGATCTCTGAGGGGTGCCCGTCGAAGCCCAGGTACTTCTGCGCCGCCTGGAAACCGACGAGCACGGACGCGTCGATCTCCGGCGCCAGGGGGGCGGGTTTGAGCACGCCTGCGAGATAGAACCACATGTTGCCAACCCAAATGCGCTCACCTGCGAACACCCGGTCCACTCCCAGCCTCTGCGCCGCGGCTGCCCCGAGGACCGCTACCGGCTCGGTAGCTGTCGCTGCGTTCAGGTACACGCCCGAAGCCAGAGATGTCCCGAGAACTCGTGGCAGGCCGAGGCTGGACGCGGCGACCGTGAGGGCGTTCGTGTTGGAGCTGGGGATGAAGGGGTTCTTGAACGCGTTGGCCCCAGGCACGTCCCCTGTGTACTGCACGTCGGTCACCGGGCCGATGCGCCCGAGCATGCCGGGCGCCGTGATCGGAAGTTCCGCTGCCTGCCCGAATATCGTCTGGCCGTTGGTGACAGTGAGGAGGTTGGTGCCGAGCTTATTGATCTCCGCCAATAGGCCGGCCTGGGAAGAAGCTGACAATCCCAGTACGGCAACGATCGACCCAACCCCCAGCGCTATGCCCAGGGCTGACAGCCCCGCACGTAGTTTGCGGGTGCGTATGCCAACGCTCGAAAGGCGCATCACGTCCAGGACGCGCAAGCGGGCGGGGACCAGGGCCCTGTTCATGACCGGCTGGGGGCGTCACGCACGATTACCCCGTCCAGGATCTCTATTGTCCGCTGCGTAAAGGAGGCGACATGCAGGTCGTGGGTGATGACAACGATGGTGGCCCCGCTAGCGTTGAGCTCGGCAAGTAGGGCCAGGACGGAAGTACCCGTTGCGCTGTCGAGGTTCCCGGTCGGTTCGTCGGCTAGCACTATGGACGGGCGGCCGACCAAGGCCCTGGCGATGGCCACCCGCTGGCGCTGCCCGCCGGAAAGTTTGGTCGGTAGCACATGGAGCTTGTCACGCAGGCCCACGCGCGTCAGGGCTCCCGCAGCTGCCGAGCGCCGCATTTTCAACGGTGCCCCGGCGTAGAGCATCCCGTCAGCCACGTTGTCGATCACACATTGGTGCTCGGCCAAGAAGAACTGCTGGAACACGAACCCGACGCGCCCGGCTCGCAGGGCGGACAATTGCCGGTCGGGCAGGACCGATGCGTCGTGGCCATCGATGATGACCCGTCCCGACGTGGGCTGGTCGAGGGTGCCCATCAGGTGCAGCATGGTGGTCTTCCCTGAGCCCGACGGGCCAACGATACCGACCAGTTCTCCGGGGTAGATCTTGAAGCTAACGTCGCGTAGGGCCGTCACCGGCGGTTCGCCCGGGTACACCTTGGTGACGCCAGACACCTCCACCACCGGCGTCCTTCGCGCGTGTTGCCCCGGTAGGCCGGTCATGGGCGTCCGGTCACAGGCCGCACCGTCACAGGCCGCACCGTCACAGGCCGGGTACGACGACCCGCTCGCCGGCTCGCACCCCTGGCCCGCTCACCTGCACCAGGCCATCGGCATCGTCGAAGCTGCCGAGCGTCACGCCCACTAGGCGGTGCGTTGCCCCGCGGGCCACTTCGATGGCGTAGCCCCCGCCAGAAAGAGCCACCAGCGCATTGACCGGTACCGTAAGGGCGCTCGGCACACTTTGGGTTGTGATCCAGACGTCGACCGGCAACTGGTCGAGAGCGCCGGTGGCGGCTGGGTCCAGCGGTGCGACGTCGACCTCGACAGTCGGGTTGCCGTTACTGTTGCCGTTAGGCGGAGACATGGTGGCCACGTGGCTGATATAGGACACGACGCCGGGCGTCGTCGAGTTGTCGGGCAACACGATGCTCACCTTGTCGCCGACGGCGATGCTGCCGGCCTGCGAGGCATCCAGGGGTATTTGGACCTGGCGGGATGTGAGAGATACGTGGAGGACTTCCTGGCCGGCAGATACCGGTCCTCCGAGAGTGGCGTCGACCGAGGTGACTCTCACCGCGGCGGGCTCGAAGATCACCGAGCCCAAGGGGGCCTGCTCCGTGGCGGGCATCGCATGGGCAGCCCGGAGCTTGGCCAGAGCCGCCGCGGTGGCGGGGCTGAAGTCGGGCCCGACCAAGCCGGTCCCGTAACCCAGCGCCGCCAGGTTGGCGTTGAGTTCCGCCACGTCGGCGCCCGGCGACATGCCAGGCGCGAAAGGACGCCAAGGCGGGACATTGCCGTACAGCAGGAGCACGGGCTTGCCGTTCACGGCGAAAAGCTCCTGATCACGCCGCACCACCTGCCCGGGTGATGGAAGTGCCGTGTACAAGGGGGGCGTGCTCGAAGGAGGGACGCCGGGGACAACGACGACGGTAGGGCTGGCCGAGCCGCCCACATTCGCAAAGGTCAGGGTTCCCTGCACCTCGGTCCGGGACCGCAGGGTCTGGCGCTGGACGGTTGCGTAGGAGATCGGGTAATGGTTGTCGATACTGGCTTCCGAAGGGGCCGGCGAGCTGAACGGGTCGGTCACAACCAAGGTCACGGCTGCGGCCACCACCATAAGGGCTGCCACTACGGCGACTACTGTCCGCCGGCGACGACGCGAGGCCTCCTCGCTCGGCATTGACCCAGACGGCTCTGGCGTGCTCACGGGCGCACCGTAGCTGGCGGTGAAACTAACAGGGCCATATAGCGCCCACTGGCCGTCGTTCTCCTTGTCAGGCAGGCGACCGGAATGCCTTGTGGCAGGCAGCTGGATAACCTTCGCGTGCCACCCGTCGTTCGGCTCCGTCGCTTCGGGCACCGACGCTAGCACCGTACGGGAGTGCACAGCCCCGCGCCCCATAGCTCGCAGAACAGCGGCTGCCGGCAGCCGGGCTAGGCCAATCGGGCCGCCCCGCTCACCGTACAAAAAGAAGCCTCAGTTGGCATCTTGACTTCAACCTAACTTTAGGGTGCAGGCTGGTCTGAAACCTACGAAAGGACGACTATGACAGCCGGGAGTTCCGTCGGGTTCGAGTACGTGCCCTACCACCAGCTCGGCGGGCGCCCAAATGTGGTGGTCGACGGGTCGCCCACGGACGGCACGACGCTCACGCTCACGCATTGGCCCGGGTATATGGTGCCACCCGGGCTCGCCGCGGACCTGTCGGCCCAGATGGCCTTCAAATATCTCGATTGGCTTCGGGGCGAGAAGCAGCCGCTGCACGGCCCGGCCACGGCGGTTTCCAACAACCACTTCGACCAAGACGGCGTCGTCGGCCTTTTCGCCCTGAAAGAGCCGGAACTGGCACTGGATAGGCGAGCCTTCCTCGAGGACCTGGCCGGGGCCGGGGACTTCGGCACATACTCCGACCGTCAGGCGGCCCGGGCGTCGATGGTTATCGCCGCGTTTGCAGACGAAGACCGTTCGCCCCTCGTCCTGGAGATGTCTTACCCAGAGCGAACAGCCCAGCTCTACGAGGAGCTGCTCGGCCTGTTGCCCGAGCTGGCAGACCATACCGAGCGTTTCCGCAACCTATGGGCCGACGAGGACGATGCTCTTCGCCAGAGCGAACAGCTCATATCCTCTGGCGAAGTGCACATCCAGGAGGTCGCTGACGTCGACCTTGCCGTCGTCGACGTACCCGAGCAAGCGCCATTTGGCGGCGGTCACCGCTTCGCCCACCTCTGGGAGCACGGCCTTCACCCTATGGCGATCGCCAACGCCACGAGGTGTGGCGCCGTGCTGGCGCGCCAGGGGCGGCGTTACCGGTTCACCTACCGGTACGAGACCTGGGTCCAGTACCAGTCACGCCGACCTCGGCCCCGGCGCGACCTAGCTCCATTGGCCGCTGCCCTCACCGCCTTGGAGCCGGCCGGCGTGACTTGGACCTATGAAGGCAGTGCCTCTCTTACGCCCTCGTTGAGCCCGGCAACCTCTGACGGGGTCGACGTCGAGAGCGCCGTCGAGCCCGATCATCTCCTTACCGAGTTGACCCGCTCGTTGGCAAGCGGCCCGGCCGATTGGGACCCGTACCGACCCGCCCCAACATCGGCGTAGTCGGACGCATGTCCGCAGGGACGGACGGCTTGCTCGCTGCGCCCCCGCTTGGCGCTAGCTTGTAGCCATGCGCCCGTCTGAGATCGAGGAGCGTATACGTAGCATTTGCCTGCAGTGCCCGGGGGTGACGGAGCGTCAAAGCCATGGAGCGCCGGCGTTTTTCGCTGGCAAGCAGTTCCTGATGCTCTGGCCCGAGGGCCATCACGATCGGGTCTTTCCCCACTTGTGGTGCGCCGCACCTCCCGGTGCCCAAGCAGAACTGGTGAGAAGTGAACCGGACCGCTTCTTCCGGCCTCCTTATGTAGGTGCACGCGGCTGGGTCGGTGTCCGCCTCGACTTGGACCTGGACTGGCAGGAGCTCGAAGCGATCTGTGAGGAGGCATTTCGTACCGTGGCTCCGGACAAAATGAGGCCCGCACTGGGTTCGCACCCTCCGCAGCGTGTGCGCTCAACAAAGCCGGGCTAACCGAGACCCGGCTGACTATGCCGGAAGCGTGGAGGCTAACCGGTAATTGACCGAAGCCCACGTGTGGCCGCCGTAGAGTTGCCGGGTGGCACCGGTCTTACGCCGTTCCAAGTTGGCACCGCCGCCTTGGCGGGTGTTCGATGCGCTCGTCGACGAGATAGCCATGTGGTGGGTGTCAGTGGAGGGGGAGCGGGCGCCGATAGTACTGAGCTCCGAGCGGCCCACGTCTGTGAGCTACTTGTCCTCTTTGATCGAGCCTCCGGACGACATCGTCAAGTGCACTCTCGAGAGCAGTGAACACGGAGGCTGTGTGCTGACGACTCAGGTCGCCGAAGTCGTGGACAAAGTCACCAATAGGCAAGCGTCAACGCTGCGGCACCGCTGGGGAGAGCACCTGGACCGTGACCTGCGCCGCTGGCTCGACGAAGGATGGCCGGTCGCTCCCTACAAAGTCAGCGTTTACCGGGGCGACGCGCTTGACTGGGCGCTGCTTGGCCAGCTGGGTGAAGGTCAGCTTTGGCTGGCCACGTCGGTCGTCTGGGCCCTGGCCGGGAACGGCCACGGGACAAACGCGACGCGTGAGTGCATGCTGGCGGAGGGGGCCCTGGTATGGGTGTTGGGGAGTAAACGCACGGCCGTACGGTGCTTGAGCCAAGGGCCCGACGAGACCCACCGACCAAGAGACACCGACAGGAGTGCCGCTCTCCCTGATGGAGCACAGCTCATTATCCCTTTCGCCGAGTTCGGTCGGCGCCTCACCCGCGTAGGATGACGCATCGGGATGTCAATTGGTTCCCGTACAACGGCCGGGTAAAGGGATGAGGGGCTCGCACCTCTATGTACCGCGACCTAGTGATGTAAGGGGGAAAATGCGCCCAGGTAGGGCCTCATAGCGCTGGCGTGACGGCCCGCAATCTCCAGGCGCTCGATCCACAAGCTGGCGTCGTTGTCCCGCCCGTCTTTAGCAGAGTCGAAGTCTGCCTGGACACGATACGCCAGCCCGGCCGCAGGGACATAGCCCACATCGAGGCCCTGCTGCTCGGCGAGGAGAGGCCACACGACATCGTTGGCCAGGGTCGGTTCGTCGCAGTTGGCCACGACGCCCGCCGCCTCTTTGGACAGCACGCGTATGGCGAACATCAGGTCCCACGAACGTCCGGTGGCCAGTTTGTAAACGTGGTTCACGAGCTCCTCGGTCTGACGGAGCCGTTCAGGCATAGCGCTAAAGGCGTCTTCGGTCCGACCCACTACGACCATGTCGTGCTTTTGGCCGAGCGCGATTGCGGACGCGATCTCGCCGGGGGCATGTTCGGCCCACCTCTGAGCAGGTGGTCCAGGTCCGAGTAAAGGACGAGGTCTGCGCCCAAGTGGAAGGCGCGCACTACCGCGTCGCGTCTGGCGAGCCCGATCGTTCCGAGGCCGACCCGGTGCCTGGTCACATGTCCCGCGATCAGTGACTCAACCGCGTTGACAAGGGCTCCCGACGTCGTATCCGTGGCACTGATGGAGATCACATCGAACATGTCTCTTAGTTGTTTGTACAGGCGTTGGAGCCCTGGGAGGCAGTTACCCGTGGGGTCGTGAGTTATCGCCGCGAGCCCGACCCGAGTATTGTGCTGCCGCATGCGCCAAGTTTAGGGCAGCCGTCTGGTAAAATCCCGAGGATTTTCATTCGGCGGCTACAGCTGTGCCCACTTCGGCTGCACCCGGCACGTGGTAGACGGTAGCGATAGAGGCGCGAGTGAGCGGGGCGTAGACGTGTGGGAACGTACCGCCGTCGGCAGCCTCCTCCCAACGCAGGGCCTCTCCGAGGGCGCCGGCGTCTAGCGCGACGACCACCAAGGCCGGTTCATCAGGGAACACCCGCATAGCAGTGGCCCCTACTTGTTCTCTGGACGAGCAGTGGATGTACCCGCTGTCCATGTCCAATGGGGAGCCATCGAACCGTCCCGTGCTTTCGAACTGTGCCCATTCGTCGGGCAGAAGGATCTTGTAGACGAGCACCCGATCACTCTGGCACACGACGCCCCGCCCGGCGCGAGCGCTGGCGGTGAAGACCCCTCCAGTGGCCGAGAGCAGACCGCCCGTGCTTGGCTGTTGGCATGCCGGACAAGGACGATCCTGTCACCGGGCGGGACATGCTCGCCCACTGCGCCTATGCCGACGACAGGCACATCCGTACGAGGTTGGCCTTTTGGGCCCATTCCACCAAGGCATACCCTGAGGGGTGGAGGATGTCCTACGTCGACTGGGACGGCACGGGGACGATAGTCGACGTGGGTTGCGGCAACGCTCGCGAGTTGAAGTACTTGGTGGCCTCGGGGAAATGCCGCAATGGCATAGGCGTTGACCTCTCGGCGGGCATGCTGGCATCGGCTCAGGGGCCTTTGGCGACGGACGGACTGAGCTTCGTGCAAGGCGACGCGGAGCACCTCCCGGTGCGAGCCGGTGCGGCCGACGCGGTCCTCGCCATGCACATGCTCTACCACGTGCCAAACCCAGAGCAGGCCATCGCCGAGCTTCGCCGGGTCGTCCGCGCAGGGGGCACCGTCCTCGTCTCTACCGTTGGTGCCAGGGACCTCGCGGGGCTTCGGGAGCTGTTCGACTCTGTTGCCAGTGAGCACCTGGGGCGCCGGGTGGAGGCGCTGCCACCCCTAGGCTTCACGCTGGACAACGGGGGCGTTCTCCTTGGCCGGCACTTCAATGACGTGACGCTTCATACTGACGAAAACGAGCTGATCTTGAGCGACGCCCAGGTCGCGGTGGACTACATGGACAGCATGCGCGACCCTGTCGTTGCTCACTTGGGGCCCGACCTTGACTTTGAGGTGGCGCTGAGCGCACTACGCCAAAGAATCGACGAGCGCATTCGTAAATGCGGCTCCTTTGTCACCCACGGTTACTCGGGGATGTTCGTTTGCCGGGAATAGGGCGCGCAAAGAGGTGCAGTCCGGTTGTAGCGTCCAGTTTGCCAACTCCGTTGGTCCACGCCTGCCGCGCGTCCGAGGGCGCCGTCTGTGCACCGCCTCACACGTCAGTGCGGCGACCCAGGCGCAATAATGCTCAGTAAATCGGCCTGGAAGACCTCGTTCGCCCCGCACACGAGCGACCCGGCCCCCGGCACCCAGGGCCGCCCTTCGGCGTCTGTCGCACAACCGCCTGCTTCGACGACCAGCAAGGAGCCCGCGGCGAAGTGCACAGGGTCTGGCGTCGAGAACAGGACGCAGCCGGCGAACTGGCCGGTGGCAACATAGCCCAGCGCCAGCGTTGTCGCCAGGCACCTGATGTCCCAGGTGTCTGCCGCAATCACGCGTGCCAACGCCAGTGCCGCCCCGTTTCGCGCTGAGCCCGCCTTGGGCCACCCCCCGAGGTTGACGACCAGGCTTGACACCGACGTCGACAGCCGCGTCGTCTCCTGGCCGTGGACGCGCCAGGCGCCCGATCCTGCCTCGGTGACAAGGAGGTCGCCGCTCAAGCCGTCGCCAACTACTGAAGCCGTCACCCTCCCCTCTTCGACGAGCGCAGTGTTGACGGCGAACAAGGGCAGACCCGAAGCGAAGTTGCGCGTGCCGCAGATCGGGTCCACGAGCCAGTAAGGCGTGCCGGTGGGAGGCTCGCCTCCCCGCTCCTCGCCGACCACCGGCCATTCGAAGACTGCGGTCAAAGACGCCCGTATGTGGTCCTCGACGGCAATATCGCTATCGGTGACGATGTCGCGCCCCAGTTTGGTGTGCACCTTCCCCGTCCCTCTGGTCGCCAAGGCGAGAGCGTCTCGAACTGCATTTATGGCGGCCACGGTCTGCGGACGGAACTCCTTCATGGCACCATCATGGCGGAGGCGCGCTCAAACCCACAGGCTCAGCCATTTTCGGTCCGGCAAATGCCGTGCCGGGCCCCATTGGAGCGGTATCGTTTGTGCGGCCGACGTGTGGACAGGAGAACAGATGCCCAGGACGAACCGTTTGATGATCGGCGCACGGGTGATGGCCACAGATGGCCTGTGCGGGTTGGTGAAGAGCCTGCTGGTCGATGCGTCGGGCCCACGCGTTACGCACATCGTGGTGGAGCCTGAGCACCGTATCGGCCTTGGCCGTTTTGTGCGGGTGGGGTTGGTGTCAGGGGTGCGTGAGGTAGACGCCGGCAACGAGATAGACGTGCAGTTCGACCTCGCTGAGTTCGAGACGCTGCCCATGGCGGAGACTTCGGAAATCGTCCCCGACGTGAGCGCCAGTTACGTCTATGTACAGGGGCCGCCAATAATGACCCGCGAGGTGCACCCCGTGGTGCCGCCAGGTGAGACCCCGCTGGAGCGGGGGTTCCCCGTCGTAGTTGCCGGCCACGAGGTCGGCAAAGTGGCGGGTTTCGATACCGAGGTGGCCGCCCACGACGTCGTGAACGTCTTGGTGGACGAGGGCCACTTCCCATGGGGCCACAGGACGGTAGTTGTGCCCGTGGGCTGCGTTGGCGAGATCAGTTCGAGCGTTGATCTCACGATCACACACGACGAGTTTGCGGCGCTGTAGCTACAGCGGCAGGCAGGCTTTGCGCCGGTTGACCTACTAGGATCGGCGCCGGCACAAGGACGTTCACTCGCATCAATTTGGGCAATATTCCTGGAGGTAGCAAGAGTGCCGAATGCCAAGTGGTGCCCGGCGTAATCGTAGGAATAGATGTCAGGGAGCAGCGTTAGCCTCGCCGACGCGCCTACTTCGATGAGGGCCACCGGTTGGGTGGCCAGCGCAAGTGCCGGCAGGAGAACAGCACAGCGGGCGGGCTCATTGGTCTGTGTGCGCCGCCGCTCCATGATGCCCGCCAACCCGTCAGCTCGCTCCGTAACCGCCCAGCGCAACAAGGTAGGATCTGGCGCAGAACCGAGCAGCAGGCGTGCAGCGGCAAATAGCAGGTTGGGTTGGCGCTTGGTCGGCGGCAGCTGGTCCAGGAACGACAATACGAGATCGTCCTGCGCTACGGCGTAGGCGAGCTGTTCATACTGGGGAGAGCGGCCCGCGGCCTCCTCGGCGGCGAAGCGCCTGTAGTTCTCCGCCGTCCCCACGTGCGGCTCGAGGTCGGCCATCCCGGTGCGGGTGTGTTCGCTGGGTTTGTGGTTCATTGCGCTGCCTCCGGCCCGAGCATAAGCAAAAAGGGCCCGTTGTAGAGAGTGGCGGGCGCCACATTTGTTGGCCGGTTGGGCTCGTGTCGTAGGTGACGTGCTTGAATGGCGGGAGTGGCTGATTTTGATGGGCGGGCTTACCAGGCTCGCTTCGATGCTCTGGCCGCCGCCGGCCGGGACGTGCACGGCGAGGCAAACTTCGTCATGCGCTTCGCACCGCGAGATGTCCTGGACGCCGGGTGCGGCACAGGGAGGGTGGCGATCGAGTTGTCGCGCCGGGGAGTCGACGTCGTAGGAGTCGATGTCAGCGCCTCCATGATCGGCGAAGCGCGCCGGCTCGCCCCGCAGCTCCAATGGATAGTGGCCGATCTCACCGAGCTTGACCTTGCACGCAAATTTGAGGTCGTGGTAATGGCCGGAAACGTCCCGCTCTTTTGCGCGCCGCAGCGGCGCCACAGCCTTGTTACCCATTGCGCCGAGCACGTGGGCGAAGTCGGCAGGCTGGTGGCCGGTTTCCAGCTCGGTAAGGGTTTCAGCCTCGGCGACTATGACCGTGCCTGCGAAGAAGCTGGGCTCGAACTGGAAGCGCGCTATGCCACGTGGGATGGCGATATTGCCGGGAGCGGCGCCGACTAATGCGGTGTCCGTGCACCGTCCCCGGGAGATCCCGACGGCGCGCTAGTGCTGCCTCCAGGTACCTTTGCCCTCTTTGATGGGAGCGAAAGTTCTTGTTCCCGCCGTCGGGTCTTGCTTGGTCAAAGAGTGCAAAGGTTGCCTGTCGTGGCACTCTAGAAGGAAAAAGGGACGAGTCAGAACCGGAACGGGCCCGGCTTGGACCAAGGGTGTTCGTGCTCGGACAACCACCACCGCCCTGCGTCGGTGAGCTGCAGGCGGCCGCCGACCACCCTCTCGCGCGAATACGTCGGCCCTGGCTCGGTAGTAGTCCCCACGCGCTCGGCGACCCCCGCCCATCCCAGGACCGTGCTCAGCAAGCCGAGCTCGCCTTCGAGCAAGCGGCGGCGGTTGGCCGGGTCCTGCATATAGGGTGCCAACCATTCGTAGTTGCTATCCGCGTAGTCGCACACAAAATCGAGCACCTCTTCGAAGTCCATTGGCCGGTGGTCCAAGAGGTAGAGGATCCCTGGGGCGATGTCGTCCACGATCGACGCCTTGTCGGCGTAACGGTGGTCCTTGTAGTAGTTGACTATGGGGCCGAGGGTAGGCAGGGCATCGGCGGCCTTCACCCATCGCTCCAGTGGTTTGGCGCCGAGCTTGGCCCAGGTTGCTGTTGCCCGCAGCTTGCCGTGCTCCTTGCGCAGCGCCCCGGCGGCTACGGCCCAGCGCACGGTGAAGCCTAGCTCGGGTAGCTCCGCTGCTGACCTGGTCTTAAATATCTGACCATGGATCTCTGCATCGACGTGGTCGGCTGTCTCCAGTAACCCGACGAGCTGCTTGGCGTCGGCCAGAGCTGGTTGTCCGGTTTGGGTCAACTTTCGCCCGGCGCCGTAGAAGTTGGTGAGCGTGTCGAAACGAGCGAGCACGGTGGACGTTCCAATGCAGGCAAGTACCTCCGGCGGTGCGCTCAACCGGCCACGTGCCCGTCGTCGGCCCGGTGCCGTCACTCCCAAGGTCATATCGCTTTGTAGAGCACTCTGTATGGCTTCGGGATCGGTGATATCAACGCCGCGCTCTTGAAGAGCAAGCAGTAACGCCTTGGCAGGGCCGGCCGCCTCCACATCTTCGATACGATCGAGAAAGACCGGCTCGAGGTTGTCTATGGCGGCGAGGGTCTCATTTACGAAGGTCTCCTCCAACCCCGTGCGTTCGGTGCTGAAGCGGACAAAAGCTCGAAGGACAGCCGGTAGCACCTGCGCCTGTCCCGGCGGCAGCATCAACTTCCGGGGGGCCAGGTCCAACAAGAGCGCGCCTACGACCTGGGGGCTCCATCTGAGCGGGCGCCCCTCGTATTCGCACCGCAAGTCCACCAGGCAGCGAGCCAGCGGCTCGACATCGTCAGGGACCAGGCGCACGAGCTTGGAGCCGTGCTCCGAGGAGAGAAAGTCGTTGACTAGGGCGGCTCTTTGCTCCTCCGGTACCGTCCTCGACTGGGAGGGAGCGCCATCGAGGCCGGCTCGGCGCAGGCGCCCCCACACGAGGGCTCGGTGCTGCGCGAAGTCTTCACTGCGCAGTTCAGCGTCGCCGGTTAGCAGGTCCGACGCGGCCATGGCGTCGCGCAGCAGTTCCAGCACCTCTTTGACGGGGACCTCGTCCATGCGCATGTGGGAGTCGTCCGCCTCTCTCCACGCGGTGACGACATCCTCGGCATCCGCCCCTATCCAGCAGTCTTTTACCTGGCAGCCGAGGTTGTTGTCCACGAGGGCAACCAGCGCGTGTTCGCCCGGCATCCCCTCTTGGGAGAAGCTGACGATGAGGGACTGCTGATCTGCGAAGACGTCGGCTGCAACCCACCCGCGGACCGGCGCTGCCGCGCCGACGGTGGTCAGCCATTCGAGCCCACCGTTTGGGGGTCGGCGCAGTGCCAGATCCAACGTATCCTGGGCGAGGCGCTGGAAGTCGCCTGTGGCCACTGCGGCCAGGCCGGCGGCGACGACCGCGGCCCCCGCGTCGAGGCGCTGGCGGCAACGGTGCAAGAGGAATTCCTCAATGCTCGGCGCGCCTCCGCCGCCCATGGGCGCCTCGCGCCGGGCACTCTCGGAGACGCCGAGCAAGCCGCTTGCCCAGGACTCGACCTCAAAGGGGCTCCGGCTATGGAGCAACTCCCTGGCGGCGGAATCAATGAGCTGGTCAGCCGGCGAGCCACCCGGCGGCTCGGAGCCGACAACTTGTAAGTGCGGCGGGCGCGTCCCTCTCGGTGTAGTGCGACCGTTCTTGTGCCTGTCCCGGGCCATGCCCACCAGTTCAGCCGATTTGAAGCCACTCCGCACGGGTGCTGGAGCCGAGCCTCAGCTCATCCCGGCGATGGCGACGCCTGGTCGCCGCGCAAAGAAGGCCAGCGCCGGGAAAGCTCCTCGGTGAGGGCCGGCCACACCACGGGGTCGTGCCCGGGCACCAGGCGGTAGCCAAGCGAGGATGCCAGCGCCTTCAACTCCTTGATGCGGGCAACCGTTTGTTCGGGGCCGCAACCGATAAAACCGCCCACGGCAATTTCCTGCTCGATGTTCTCTGTCAAGTCCGCGGCATCGAAAGCAAATACGAACCCCCCGCCGCCCACCTCTGGCGCAAGGTCGACTACGAAGCTCTGGTGCCCGGGGGTATGACCTGACGTGGGGATGGCTCTTACGCCGGGGAGGATCTCGGCTTCGCCCTCTGCCAGCTGCCAGTTGACGGCAACGTCGTCGTAGTCCACGCGGAACATCCCGTTGTGCTCGGGCTCGGGGTGGCCGGAAAGGCCGTATTCGAGCTCACGGCGTTGGATGTGCACCGGGACGCCCAGTTCGGCGAAGAGCCGCAGCGCTCCGGCATGGTCGTAGTGCAAGTGGGAGATCCCTACAGCGGCGATATCGCCAACCGCTAGCCCGACCGCCGCCAGTGCTTCGTGGATGGGCTCTCCGGTGCCCGGTAGCTCCACCCGGACCTCCGGGTCATGGCCGTAGAAGCGCCGGTTCAACCAGGGGTCTTGGAGCAATGCAAGATTGAAGCCTGTATCGAGCAGCACCCAGCCCTGGACTGTCTCGACCAGCACGCCGGGGATCGGCTCACGTAGGCGCCGCCCGGTCGTATCGCCGTAAAGCGATACCGATATGGGTAGTTCTGCCCACCCGAGCGTGAGCAATATGACCCGTAAGGCGCCGGGCCGGCCGTCGCTGGCATTCACTGGCTCCTGAGGCATTATGGCGGGGAAACCTCAGAGCGGGTTGTTGCCGTGCTTGCGGTCGACGAGCGCCTCACGTTTTGAGCGCAGGACCGCCAGGCACCGGGCCACCGCGGGCCTTGTCTGCGCCGGGTCGATGACGTCGTCGACGTAACCACGTTCGGCCGCTATGTACGGGTTGAGGTAGCGGGTCCGGTAGTCCTCAGCGAGACGTGATTTTTTCTCGGGGTCGGCTCGACGGTGAAGGATGCTGACAGCTCCGTCGGCTCCCATGACGGCGAGTTCTGCACTCGGCCATGCCAGGCAGAAATCATTGCCCATGCCTTTGGAGTCCATGACGATGTAAGCCCCTCCGTAAGCCTTTCGCAGTACCAGGCATACCCGTGGGACGGTGGCTTCGGCATAGGCGTACACCAGTTGGGCACCGTGGCGGATTATCCCCCGCCACTCCAGGTCTCGCCCGGGCATGAAGCCCGAAGTGTCGACCATGGTGAGCAGTGGCAGGTTGAAAGCGTCGGCGAAACCTACAAAGCGAGCGCCTTTTTGCGAAGCGGCGATGTCGAGCGTCCCCGACATGGACTGGGGCTGGTTGGCGAGCACGGCCACGGGGTGGCCTCCGATCCGCACCAGAGCGGTGACAAGTTGGGGAGCCCAGTCCGCCTTCAGTTCCAGCACCTCCCCGTCGTCGGCCACGGCGCTGATCACTTCTCGCACGTCGTAACTTCCCGAAGCGCGGTCCGGGATAAGGGCGCGCAGTTGCGGGGCCACGCGCTCCACCGGGTCCGCCGTGGGGGTGCGCGCGGGGAGCTCGTCGCAGTGGTCGGGAAGGTACGAAAGCCACTCGTCGACGAGCTGCTCCGCCTCGGCGCCATCGGCGGCCAGCAGCGATGCCAGGCCCGAGCGGGTGGAGTGAACGGCGCTGCCGCCGAGCTCGTCGGGCGCCACCGGGATGCCCGTCAGCTCCTCGACCGCCGCCGGGCCCGACACGTACACCAGCGCCGGCTCGGTCATGACGACCAGGTCGACCAGGCCCAGCAACAACGCCGGCCCGGAGATGAGAGGGCCGTCGACAATGGCGGCCACGGGGACGATCCCTGAGCAGCGGGCGAGGGCATGCGCCGCCTGCCCCCAGGCGTCCAGGGCAGCCACACCCTCGTTGAGCCCTGGACCAGCGCTGGCCAGCCACACCACCAGGGGGACACGCCGGGCGAGGGCGGTCTCGGCAGCGGTCACGATGGCACCGGCACTTTCTGCCGTCATAAGGCGCGGGCGATCGGGCTGGTCGGGGCGTGCGCTCACCACCTGGCGGACGCCTCCTGCGAGCCCGGCCATACGCACTGCCAGCACAGGGGCCGACTCCTGTGGCCTGCGCAGCTTGGGCGACCGGGCCGGCGCCTTGCCAGCCGGCGCTCCGGGTACGACCGCTGTGCGCGACTGGCGGGTGCGCCCTCGCATCAGAACAGCACCGGCACGAAGCCGTCACTGATAGGGCCGTCACTGATAGGGCCGTCACTGATAGGGCCGGCGTTGACAGGACCGGCGTTGACAGGACCGGCGTTGACAGGACCGGCATCGGTCGGGCTGGCTCCAGTGGGGCTCGCGTCCAGGTCGATGGCGGGCTCGTCGTCCTCCGCCGGCTCCGGGCTGCCGGCCGGCCACGAACGGGCCAGTAGGAAACCCTTTGCTCGCTCGGCGCGGGGGTAGCGCTCGACCAGACGCCAGAACGCCGGCCCGTGGCCAGCAACTTCGAGATGGGCGAGCTCATGCACGATCACATAGTCGATCACCCAAGAGGGCTCGCCGGCCAGCTTGCGTGAGATGCGGATGGAGCCGTCTTCTGGCGTACAGCTTCCCCACCGGGCATTTTGGTTCCCAACCCAGCGGATACTGGCCGGTCGAGGCAAGCCGTAACGGGCGCTGAGAGCGGCTGCCCGCGCCACCAGGTCCTCGCTGGACCTGGCCCCACCGGTGCCGCGCCTGCGCTCCAGACGCTGCACCATCTCGGCCACCCAGCGGGCTTCTTCGGCCTTGGTCAGGCGCGCCGGGATGCTCACGTGCAACGTGTCGCCGACGAGCCGTGCCTGCACGGTCTTGCGCCGGCGTGCGCTGCGGGTCACCTGTACGTTCATGCCTTGCGCGCCTCGCCCGCCTCCACTGCGCCATAACTTAGGTCGCCTCGGCCGTGGCCGGTCAGCTCGACGTGCTCTATGGCGGCCAGGTCCCCGGAGTCGTCGCTGACGAGCCACCCGGTGAGGTTGGCGTGGCCTGAGGGGTGGGGGCCGAGCTTGAGCAGACGCTCCAAAGCGACGAGGACACCGCCGTGGCATACAGCCAGCACTGGCTGGTCCGCCAGCACGAGGAGCCGGGAGAAAGCCCGCAGGCACCTCTGCTCGAACTCCTCGCCGGTCTCCCCGCCGGGTACTGACATCGTCTTACCGGCTCGGCGCATGGCCAGCGCCCCAGGCCAGCGGTGCTCGATCTGGTCACGGTCGAGGCCGGTCCACTCGCCCATGTCCTGTTCACGCAGTTCTGGCTCCGTAAGCAGCTCACCGCGGTAGGCGATCTCCGCCGCCATCAGCTCCGCCGTGCGCCGTGCCCGCGCCAAAGTCGAACTGGCCACCACGGCGAAGTTCGCCCCGGACGCAGCCAGGGCGCGCCCGGCGGCTCTTGCCTGGTCCTCTCCGAGCTCTGTCAACGGAGGATCCGCCCATCCTTGCCAGCGTCCGGCGGCGTTCCAGGTGGATTGCCCGTGGCGCACGAGCAGCAGGCGTCCCACGCCTCCAGTCTCGCAGAACGCTCACGCTTGCCCGCACCCTCCGCCCCGAGCTCCGTTGCCCCTACTGCTCGTGCACCTGTGCGGCCCTGCCTGCGCGGGTAGCTTGCTGGCGTGGCCCAAAGCACGGTGACTGTGCTGTTCTTTGCCGGCGCCCGCGAAGCGGTCGGTGCGTCACGGCTTGAGGTGGAGCTCCCCGGCGGGCGTGAGCCAGGAGGTGGCCCCACTGTTGGGGACCTCCTTCAGCTACTAGGCCCTGAAGTCGCAGGCAAGCTCGCTCCATTGATGAAGACCTGTGCTGTGTGGCTGAACGGGTCTCCCACCTCGCCGGGGGCTCCGCTGTCGCCGGGGGACGAGGTAGCCGTCCTGCCACCCGTGTCCGGCGGCTAGGAGCCTGTTTCTCGAAGACCGCAAGCCTGTTCCCCGAAGGCGGAAGACCGGCGGCTTGTGCGCTCAGCGCGGTACCCTCGGCACTGTGGCTCAGTTCAACCTCATAGAGGCCTTTGGTCCGGAGTACCTCGCCGGTCTGGCAGGCATGTCCATGACCCAGCTGAGGGCCAAGCGCGACGCCTGCGCCGAGCTGGAAACGGAGCTGTCCTACCTGCGCCGCCTGGCTCAGGCGCGCGTCGACCTGGTCATCGCTGAGTCCGAGCAGCGCCGGCTCGGCCAATCAGGTTCCGACGCCGAGCTGGTAGAGCGCTTGCCCCAGATCCTGGGCGACCACGAGCGAGGCGATAGCGGTCGCTTGCTGTCGGTTTTTGCCCCTGCGGCGGATGTCCAGCTCAGCTTGGCCGCCCGCGTCGAAGAAGTGCTGCCCTCCGATCAGCTTGGGCGCCTGCCGGAAATGGACGCCGAGTCGCTCGACGAGCTGCTCGACCGCCTCACCACGCTTGAGCGTGACGTGTCCGGCGAGCGCCGGGCGCTCCACGACATCCAGGACCGCATCCAAGAGGAGCTGGTACGCCGTTACCGGAGCGGCGAAGCGACGGTAGACGCGCTCCTCCACTGATCCTGCGCCAGCCGCTGCGCCTGCGCCTCTAAATGACCCCCTTGGGGGCCTGGGTACGTCCTGCGAAGCGCGCCCACCCGTGTGCCGCGTCTGAGGTGTGCCAAACCGCCGCGGGCGAGTTTGCCGGTAACCTCAGCTCGTGCCGGCTGTCGCAGTGCTCTCTATGCACACGTCCCCGTTGGCCCAGCCAGGCAGCGCGGATGCCGGCGGTATGAACGTGTACGTCCGCGAGCTGGCCGCCGCCTTGGCCCGTTCGGGCGTTCGCTGCGAGGTGTTCACGCGCCGCGAGAGCCCCGACCAGCCGTCCTCGCTGTGGGTTGAGCCGGGCTTTCGTGCTCATCACGTCGACGCCGGGCCCGCTGCCGGGGTGCGCAAAGACGAGCTGCCCGAGCTGGTCGAGGAGTGGACCGCCGGGGTCCGTGATGTCTTGAGCCGGCTGGACGCGCGTGGGCAGGGTGTTGACCTTGTGCATGCCAACTATTGGCTCTCGGGCGTCGCCGGGCACTCGCTGAAGCACGCCTTGGACATGCCACTGGTCACCACCTTCCACACCCTGGACCGGGTCA
>DASSZK010000327.1:0-2324 GCA_035702845.1 Acidimicrobiales bacterium | reverse complement strand
CGGCCCCGGCATGAAGACGATCGTCCCCGCCACAGCCAACCTCAAGGTTGCCATGCGCCTCGTGCCGGACCAGAAGCCCGAAAAGGTCGCGGCCGCTTTCGAGAGTTGGGCACGCCGGTACGTGGGTGAGGGCGTCGAGGTAGAATTGACGGGTATCGGGGGCGTGGCCCCCTTGGTCACCCCGGTCGACCATCCTGCTGTGCAGGCCCTAAGCCGGGCCATCGAAAAGGTATGGGGCAAGGCTCCGCTGTACGAGCGCTCCGGTGGCAGCGGTCCCGAGGAGGCACTCGGGCGCGTGCTCGGTGCGCCGGTCGTGTTCCTCGGCGTGGCGCTCCCAGAGGACAATTTCCACGCTCCGAACGAGCGCCTCGATCTCGAACAGCTTTGGCGAGGCGTGCTTGCCGCCGGGGAGCTCTTCGAAGAGCTGGGCCAGCTGTAGGCACCCAGGCATGCCAACACCACCACCAAAAACGGCGGCCAGCAAAAAATGGCGCTTGACCCCCACCGACGCCCACGAGTGGGTCAGCTTCGAGGACCCGCACGAGCAGAGGCTGTGGCGCTTCGACGTCACTTTCCTGCTTTCGAGGTGGCGGTGCATATTTGGCTCCGGCTGCCAGGGAGTGCTGACCGAGCCGGCGCCGGAGATGGAGCAGGGTTGTTGCTCTTATGGCGCCCACTTCGTCGACGAGGACGATGTACAGCGGGTAAAAGCTGCAGCAAAGAGCCTGACGCCAGAGCAATGGCAGTTCCATCCCGAGGGCCAGGGCGGTGGCTCGGTGCGCGGGGGCGCAGTACGGCGTACTGCCGGCGGCCCTGCCGTCACCCGGCTCGTCGAGGGAGCATGCATATTCCTCAACCGGCCCGGGTTCCCCGGCGGTGCGGGGTGTGCGCTGCACCGGGCGGCTCTGGACGCCGGCGAGCGGCCCATGGACTGGAAGCCCGAGGTGTGCTGGCAACTGCCGCTGCGGCGCGAGGACCAAACGCGCGAGGACGGCTGGGTGGTGAGCACGCTTTCACAGTGGGACCGTGAGCACTGGGGGGCCGGCGGCCACGATTTCGCGTGGTGGTGCACGCAGGCTCCCGAAGCGTTCACTGGCTCTGAGCCGGTGTGGCGGCATATGAAAGACGAGCTCGATGCGCTGGTCGGCGCCGAAGTCATGGACCTATTGGGCGCGTACCTGACAGTACGCGAGTCGGGGCCCAACACGGTGCTCCCCCATCCGGCGGCGCGCCCTGGCACTGCCGCGCCCGCTTGACGAGAGCGGCAACGGCTAAACCCTGACGGGGCCTACCTCGACGCGCAGCCGGCCCTCGGGACGCCCCGCCTGAGCCAGCACCTCGGCAAGCGCTTCGGCGTCGGCTGCCCTGATGAGCCAGCGCCGTTCTCCCATCTCTGCGACGTCGACGCCGCCGTCCTCGCCCTGGCCTCTGGCCTCTGCACCAGTATGCCGGCCGCTCTCGCGGATCCGCTCGACAAGCTCCGGCGCGGCGTCGCCGCTGATGATGGCCAGTGCCGAGTACGGCGGCAGGCGAAGGGCGCGGCGCACCTCTGCCTCGCCCTCCAGTGCGAGCTCCGGCCGGCCACTGCCTGCGGCTCGTAGGACACCGTGCTCGGGTACACGGGTCTGGGCAAGGAGGCTTGGCCCTGGCCGCCGGGCGCCTAACAACCGGGCGCCCAGCGCCAGCAGGGAGAGAGCCTCTTCGGCGGCGCGGTAGCGAGGGGCGAGGAGCTCCTGGTCGAAGTCAAGGAAGGCAACCAGGCCCACCTCACCCCCCCGACGCAGTTCGCCTCCCCGGTGCAGCACCGCCTCAGTGCCGACCACCACCCTGGCCGGTGGCACGGGCGCGGAGCCGCCAACTACTTCGGCTACAGGTTGCCCGAGCAGCGCCTCCAGGTGGTCGCGCACCCTTGTCACGCCGGGGCGGATCGTCTTCATCCGGTCAGAACCGCAGGATGCACATACCACCGGCCGGCTGTTGCCGCACCGCCGGCAGGCCAACACCTCCGCGGCCCCAGCGCCCGTTGCGCCGTCTGTGCCTGGCACCAGAGCACTTTCGAGGGCGAGGCCGCTCTGGCACACCTCGCAACGCGCCACTTCGGAGCATGCGCCGCACGCCAGCAACTGTGCCCGCCCCTTCCTGTTGAGCACGCAGACCACCCGCCCAGGGCTGTTGCGGATGGCGTTCAGGAGAGGCTCGGTGAGCAAGCCGTTGCGGGGATCCATCTCGCGGAGGTCGACGACCCGCAGGACGGGCCACGCTGACCGGGAGCCTGCATCGATTATGCGGCCGGGTGCTCGGTGCCTCATCTCCAGCGTCGGGCA
>DASSZK010000306.1:0-3619 GCA_035702845.1 Acidimicrobiales bacterium | reverse complement strand
GGCCGGGGTGCTCTCTTTGGCGTCCGCCTTTTCGCCCCCGGTAGAGGCTCACCTGGGGGCGCTGCGCCACTACTCGCCTCTGGCAGTGCCTAAGGCGGCCGGGGCCCTCACGGCACTTGCCGGCCTGGGCTTGGTAATGCTCGCCCGGGGCATCCGCCGCGGGCAACGGCGCGCCTTTATCGTCTGCGAAGCGGTACTTGTGGCTGTCGTCGTACTGCATTTCGTCCGTGGCGGGAGGCCGCCCGCCGCCATCGTGGCCCTGGTTGTCATCATCGTGTTGTGGGTACGGCGCCGTTCGTTCCAGGCCTCCAGCGACGTGCCGCCCATGAGAGGCGGGTTGGCGCGCCTTGGTTCCGTGGCCGTGGTCGGCGTTTTGATGGGCACGCTCGGCCTCGAGACCAGTTCGTGGTTCAGCCGCAAGCTCGACCACGTGCAGGGCCCGGGGATCGGCTGGGGCAACGCGTTCCTTGCCACCGTCGAGCGCCTGGCCGGGGTGACCAATGTGGCGCTGCCCGAAGGCCTCGATGACGTTTTCACCTTTGCAATGGCCACTTTCGGCGCCGCCCTCGTCGTCGTCGCCGCCTGGATGGTGTTCAGGCCGGTAGTCGCCCACCGCGCCAGGGGATCGGAGAGCCCCGGATTGGCGCGGGCCCGTGAGACCGTCGCCAACTACGGGGGCGGGACCCTCGACTACTTCGCACTGCGCTCGGACAAGCAGTTCTATTTTTGGGCTGAGACGGTGGTCGCCTATGCCGTCTACGGAGGGACCTGCCTGGTGTCACCGGACCCCATCGGTCCTCCGGCGCAGCGAGAAGCTGCGTGGCGCCATTTCCGAGAACACGTCGACTCGCGAGCGTGGTCTCTGGCAGTCCTCGGTGCAGGCGAGGACTGGCTGCCGATCTACCGCTCCAGCGGGATGCACGATCTGTACCTCGGCGATGAAGCCGTAGTCCAGGTGAAGGAGTTCTCGCTCGACGGCGGCAAGTTCAAAGGCTTGCGCCAGGCGGTAAAGCGCGTGGCCCGCTATGGCTACACGATCAGCTTCCACGACCCGAGCCGCGCCCCCGCCCACTTGGTCGAAGAGATGCAACGGGTGATGACAAAGAGCCGCAGGGGCGGTGTCGAGCGAGGCTTTTCCATGACGCTCGGGCGTATATTCGACCCGGGCGACCAGGGGCTCCTCGTCGCCGTTGTCCACGGGCCGCCCGGCGAAGAGGGTGGCGCCGGCCCGGTGGTGGCCTTTTGCCAGTACGTGCCCGCACCGGCCATATCAGGCTTCTCCTTGGACCTGATGCGCCGTGACAATGCCGAGCACCCCAACGGGCTCATCGATTTCGCCATCGTGGAGACGATCCGTTACCTGGCCGAACGCGGTTATGAGGGCCTGGGCCTGAACTTCGCCACCATGCGGGCCGTCCTTGCCGGTGAGAGCGGGGACGGGCTGACTCAGCGCGTGCAGGCCTGGATGCTAAAGCGCATGAGCGGCCCCATGCAGATCGAATCTTTGTGGCGTTTCAATGCCAAGTTCGACCCGATATGGCAGCCTCGCTACGCCGTTTACGATTCACCCGAGCACGCCCTGGCGGCGGCCGTTGCCGTAGCCCGGGCGGAGTCGTTTTGGGAGCTCCCGGTTATCGGTCGCTTCCTCGTCCCTTCGGCTCAGCGCCAGATGGAGGCGGCATCGGCGGGGAGCCCGCCGGAGTAGCCCGTGTCTACCAGAGCAACTGGATGGAGTGCGCCCACGACAGCACCGGCGTGGAGACCCCGGCGAAGATCGTAAAGGCGACGCACACCGCTATGACTGCACCAGCGCTGAACGGGACCCGCAGGCGCGCCGCCGACGGGGCCCGAAGCACCACCAGGGTGTCGCGCCCGGCGAGGCCCGCACTGGCAATGGACGGCAGGTCGGAAGCACCGGCATAGGCCATGGCGGGCACGGGGACGGGCTCGGGAGCGACGGCCGGCGCCTGAGCTTGGGCATCCGCCGGCATGAACATGAGCAGGGCCACCCGCAGGTAAAAGAAAGCGGCGATGGCGGCACCGAGCATCCCGATAATACCGAGGGCGTACTGGCCCTTGGCAACGGCGGCGGCAATGACGACCCACTTACCCAAAAAGCCGCTCGTAAGAGGTATCCCGGCTTGGCCGAGCAAGAGCACGAGCATGGCGCCCGCCAGCCATTTGCTGCGGTATGCAAGCCCTCGCATGGAGCTGAGGTCGTTACGGGCTTCGCCCCGGCCCTGGACGATACCGACGATGGCGAAGGTCCCGATGACCATGAACGTGTAGGTGAACAGGTAGAAACAGACCGCCGTGACCCCGCCGGAGGTCCCCGGCTGGAGGCCGATGAGGACATAGCCGGCCTGGCTGATGGACGAGTAAGCGAGCAGGCGCTTGATATCTGCCTGCGCCAGGGCCATCAGCGAGCCGAAGATCACCGACAGGACGGCCATGGCCCAGATGATCGGGCGCCAATCCGAGCGCTCCACGGGGAAGGCGAGCATGAGGACCCGGACCAGCCCGGCGAACCCACCGGCCTTGGCCACCGCGGCCATGTAGCCGGCAAATGGGGTCGGCGCTCCCTGGTAGACGTCAGGGGACCAGAAGTGGAACGGCACAGCTGCCACTTTGAAGCCGAGGCCGACAATTATGAGGCCCATCCCTGCGAGCAGGACCCCGTTGTGGACCAGGGTGTTGTAGTACAAGAAGACGATTATCTGGAAGTAATTGATCGCGCCCGTAGCGCCGTAGACCAGCGCCACGCCGTATATGAACAGCGCCGAAGCAAACGAACCCAGGATGAAGTACTTGAGCCCAGCCTCACCCGATGCGCTTCGCCGCTTGTGGTACGCGGTCATCACGTAAAGAGCGATGGACATGACCTCGAGCCCCAGGAAAAGGCTTATGAGGCCGGCAGCTTCGGCCATGAGCACGGCTCCGAGGGAGCACGACAGCATGAGGACGTAGGGCTCAGGCCCAAGCAATCCTTCCCGGCGCATGTACGACTCGGTGATGCCGGCTCCAAGGACAGTGGCGGCTCCGAAGAGCACGACAAAAAAGGCGCTGTAGTGGTCGTAGAAAATCTGGCCACCGACCACGATGGTGTGGAAGGGCTGCTGCTGTTGCTGCTGGGCGGCCTGGTTGGCGGCCATACCCGATGAGATCTGGGACCACTGCACGAAGCCGTCGGTGACCGTGCCGAGACCAACTGCCGCCGTCAGCGCGGGCCACAAGTGCGGCGCCCGGCCCTTGGGCAGCGTCGCCGCCAGGACCAGGACCAACAGGACACCGCCGCCCAGGATCAAAAGCGGCGCAATGGCGCCATAGTTCACGGGGATGAATATCGACGCCTTGGAGGTGCACAGGCCACCTTGGAGGGTGCCGAGTTGGTCAGCGGTCGCCGGGTTTACCGTGCAATCCGAAGGCAGGGCCGGCAGGAGAGCCATAAAGTTCACGGGCGGGCACCTCTGGTCGGGACGGACTGCGCCGGGGGCACCGCGTAGGTGCCATGCCCCACTCCCTGGGCGGGGATCTTCAGCCCCGGGTCAGCAGCTTGGATATGCGCGACCAGGTGGTTGACGGCGGGCTGGATGCGCTGGAGCAGCGGTTGGGGGTACAC
>DASSZK010000298.1:0-3128 GCA_035702845.1 Acidimicrobiales bacterium | reverse complement strand
GACCTTGACCGGTTGTCGTCGTTGTCGCGCGACCAGGTGGAGTACGAGATGCTGCGCCTGGCCAAGCAGGCCGGCACGGTCCCCAACAGTTTCGACATCGGACAACTTGGGCTGATGATCGACATGAGCTGTAACAACCTTCGGGCGGCTGACAGCCACAAACCCGGCTACTTCCCTGGCAAAGTGCTGTTGCTGCGCGGTAGTGAGCGCCGCCACGACGATGAGCCGGACGACCTGGGTTGGTCCCAGTACGCACGTGATGTCGAGGTGCTGGACATCCCTGGTGACCACTTCACGCTGCTCGCCCCGCAAAACACCGCCGCGCTAGCGCAGGTAATCGCCGGCAGGTTGCTCGGGCCAGCTAAAGGTTGAGAAGGTATTTTTCCAAACCCTCCGGGCTGGTACTGGCGACGAAGCGCTGGGCGGCTTCAAGCGAGTACCGGGCCAGGTCTTCGTAGCTGGCGGGGTGCGTGCATAAGTCACGGACGGCGCCGACCCACGGGCCGGCGTCTTGAGACGGTACGACTGGTACCGGTAAGGGGGCAGCGGGTTCTCGCCTGTAGTGCTCGATCGGTGAGACGGGCAAGATGCGTGCGACCCCCAAGCCGGCCTCGGCCAGGCCGCCGGTCCCCGAGCTCAGCACGGGCACCGCTCTTAGGAGAGCCTCCACGCACGAATAGCCGAACGTCTCGTCCCATAAAGAGGGCATGACGAGAAGGAGCGTCTCACCCAACACCTGGTCTATGTCATCGGTGCTGGCCACTATGGTGATATTGGGTCGCCTCGCAAGCTGTTCGAGGTCGTCTGGCGAGGTCCCCCAGCTCGTCACAGCCTGGAAGGCCATGTCGGGAAGCGCGTCGGCCATGGCCAAGAAGACCGAGATCCCCTTATAGGAACAGGGGTTGATGAGAGTTATGTACTTGCGCTGCTGGAACGGGCTGATGAGCGCGGGGCGTGCCGAGTACACATCGGGGTAGTAGAGCTCCGAACTCAGCCCGGCCCATTCAAGGAGGTAATGCTGGGCCGCTTGGCTCACCGAGAGCCGGCCCGCGGCCTTCGCAACCTTTGTTGTTGCTGCGTGGCTCGGGTAAAAAGAGCGTGGCCCGAAAGGCAGTTGCTGGATGGTGTGCACCAGGTACACGATGCGGTCAGTCGCTTTGGCGGCAGCGCTGAGTACCAGGGACGCAGGGTCGTCGGAAGGCACCAGGCACCAGTCCGGGCGGAGCTCCGACAGCTTGGCCGTAACGTCACGGAAAAGATCCTGCGGCCGCAAAGTGCCGTGCACTGTGACGCCGTTGAAGTGGTAGACGAGCTCGGAGCCGCCGCTGGTGAGGATCGTGCCGCCTCCTTGCTCGACCAACGCCTCGAGCTCTTGGGGCGGGGGATGGGGCAAACGCCCGGTAAGCGGGACTATCGCGTGGCATTCGTGGCCCCGGGCGGCCAGTTGCTCGAGCATCATCCGGTTGGACCGGTTGGCCCCCCCATGGGAGGGGAGGTAGAACATGTTCTGCGCCAGGGCTATCTTCATGTGAGCGCCTTGCGGAGATCGGCCAGGAACGCTGCCACGTAGCTCCCGGTTACATGCCGATGGTCGTAAGCGACCCCGATGCTCGCTCGTTCCACCTCACATGGGCCTTGGTCCCAAGTAAAGGCCTTCTCGACGGGACCTAGTGCTACACAAGCGACGTTCCCGGGATAGATCATTGGCACTACTACGTGCACGCCTTCGAACTGGTTCAGGGCGAGGACGATGTCGGGGGCTACAAGGTCACCTGGTTTGAACTTCGATCCCAAGGCAGCTTTGCGGTAGGCCATGAGCTGCCTGGCGAGCTCAGGCAGCGTTTGGTTCGCGACTTCGCGCACGACAGGTACGAAGAGGCCCTTGCCGAGGTCCATGGTCACGCCCACTGAGGCTCGCTCTGCGCCGGCTCCCCGGCAAAGAGCGGGGAACTGCTTCAGGCAGTTGCCCACATGGTGCAGGACCATTTCGGGAAGACCGATCAGGACCTTGTGCCGGCGTGAGAGCTCCTTGGCTTCCTGGCGGGCCTTGCCCACCTCGACGTAAGCAGCCATGTAACACGGTGACGGCTGTACGGCAGGGCCCGGTGCGCCATCGCGGTGCTCTGTCTCGCCGCGCTTGGTTGCGGGAGACCGGGTCTGCACGGGTGAAGGCAAGGTTGGCCTTCCGAGCGCTTCCACGTCGGCACGGCGGACCACTCTCTTGCCCAACGAGGTCAGGTCGCGCTCGTCCACGCCCAGGCTGTCCATCGCTTCGCGGGCCGGGGCAGTCACGAAGATTTCACCTGGCACCGCGATTTGCCCTTCTTGGGTGTCGCTGGGTGCGGCACAGTCGGCTTCGGGCGGGACTATACGGGCGATCGTCTGGCCTGGAGCGCAGGTAGCACCGGCTACCAGCACATGGCGCAGGGCTCCGGCGTGCTCAGCCTCGATCTCGACGCTCGCCTTGGTGGTCTCGATGACGACCACCACTTCCCCGGCGGCCACCAGAGCCCCGTCGGCAAGTTTCCATTCGCCGACCACGTAAAAATCGTCGAGACTGTTCAGAGTGGGCACGACTATCTCAGGCATGCGCACGCTCCATGAGCGAGAGGACGTCTCCGGCTTGGACGACGACCTGGCTCTCTAAGTGCCTCGCACTGGGGATGACGCTAAGGCGCGACGTCACTACGTCCACCGGGTGGCGCAATGGCCAAAGCGCCTTGGTGAGCTGGTGCGCCACTTCACTCCCCCACGAGGACCCGGGCAAGCCTTCTTCTACTACCACGGTCCTCTCCGCTCGCCGTGCGATCGAAGCGAGGGCATCGACATCGAGAGGGTACAGGCGCGCCGGCACGGCGACGTCGGCGACTATGTCGCCGCGGCTCAAAGCCCCGGTGGCCGCCTCGAGCACCCGCGGTGCCACACCGCCCGGCGCTATAAGGCAAAAATCTGAACGATCGGTACCCGGCACGCGGCACCATGCGGTACCAGGAGCAGCCCCGACCATCTCTACATCGTGAGCGGGCAAAGACGGACCGGTGCGCACCAACTGGGCCCTGTACAGCAACTTGTCCTCGAACAACATGGCTGGGGAGCGATGGCCGAGGATGTGCTCGAGCAAATCGCCA
>DASSZK010000287.1:0-10591 GCA_035702845.1 Acidimicrobiales bacterium | reverse complement strand
TGCCCGACGGCGAGCAGATGTCCATCTACGATGCCGCCAAGCGCTACCAGACGGACGGCGTGCCCCTGGTGATCCTGGCCGGCAAGGAGTACGGCTCGGGGTCGTCGCGTGACTGGGCGGCCAAGGGGACCGCGCTGCTAGGCGTGCGAGCCGTCCTGGCAGAGAGCTTCGAGCGCATCCACCGTTCCAACCTGGTTGGCATGGGCATACTGCCGCTGCAGTTCCTGCCTGGCGACAGCGTGGCGTCGCTTGGCCTGAAGGGCGACGAAGAGTTCACGATTACCGGCTTGGAGGGCGACGGCACGGGCCTGGAGGGCGACGGTGACATCCCTGAGCGCCTCTCGGTCAAAGCGGGAGACAAGAGCTTCGAAGTCCTTTTGCGTATCGACACCCCCGTGGAGCAGGAGTACTACCGCCACGGCGGGATCCTGCCCTACGTACTGCGCCGCTTGCGGGGGCGCTAGAGGGCCTCGTGCAGGTGCGGTTGCGCTTTCACGTGGGAGCGGGTGACGTCTTCCAGCACGTCGATGAGCGCCTGCGTGGGGGCGCTCGGCCGCCCGCGCTTGCGCAGTGCCATGCCCACGTGGCGCAGCGGTAGCCCGGCGACGCTCACGATACGGTAGCCCGCGGGTAGGTCCGTGACAGTGGTGGCGGGTAGGAGCGCGGGGCCATAGCCGCGCAGCGTCAAGAACGACAGGAGGCGCAAGCCGTCGATGTCGGCCGTCGAGCGAAGCGACGAGCCGGCGTTGCGCGCTGCCTGGTCAAGCTCTTCCCGGAAACCGCTGTGGGGGGCCGGCAGGATGAGGTCTGTCTTCTCCAGGTCGCGGATGTGCAGGTGGGGGACCGCCGCCAGCGGGTGGTCGTCGGCCACCAGTAGCACGATGTCCTCGTCGAAGAGGGGCCGCAGCCGTAGCTCGGGGTTGTTGAGGGGGAGGTTGACCACAGCGCAGTCCAAGCCCCCGTTCGCCAGGAGCGCTCCCAGTGCTGTCGACGTGGCCTCGGTGGTCACCAGGCGCACGCCTGGGTGGGCCACCACCAGCTGGTCGAGCAGGAGCGGTACCAGCCAGCGCGCCGTGGTGGCGATCATGCCGAGGCGGACACTGCCGAGGACCTGCTGGTGGAGCGAGGCGAGGTCCGCGCTTATGGAATCAAGCTCCGCTTGTACTGCGCGCGCCCTAGCCTCGACCGCTCTCCCTTCGTCCGTCAGGTGCCCGGTCTGGCGGTCGATCAACTCGACGCCCAGTTCGCGTTCGAGGCGCTTTATATGGCCGGAGATGTTGGACTGCACCGTGTGCAGTGCCGCCGCTGCTCCCGAGAAGCTGCCGTGATCGGCGATGGCCGTGAGGGCGGCCAACTGTCGCAGGTCCACACCCAATTATGCCCCGGCGCCGACCGGGACCGGAAAGACGGGACCGGGCACGCATATGGCGAAGGCGTTGTGGGTAACGACGCTGGTTAAGGACGGCAGCGGACAGTTGAGCTGCCAGAAGGAGGCCCGCTCATGCGGCATGCATATGCACCTGAAGCCATGGCTCCGGGTTACACAACCCGAGTGGCACCCGTCACTACGGGAGCGGTGGCGCCAAAAGTATACCTACCGGCGCAGGGACCTCAGCTCGTGCGGTGGGGAAGCGTTTTTTCAGGGACCCTCATCAGTGTTGCAACGTTCTCTCTGTTGACCGCGCTTTGGTTGGCACTTTCGTTCGGGTCCCATGAGTCCGTTGTCTACAGCAACCTCTCCTGGTGGATAGGGGGCACGGCGATTTTTTGCATGTTCCTTGCCGGGATGATCGCCGGGATGACCTCGGGGGCGCGAGGAGCCGGCGCCGGCGCCATGAACGGCCTGACGACGTGGGCGCTTGTTGTCATAACTGTTGGCGCCCTGGCTCTGCCCACCTTTGCTATCGGGCGGGTGCCCAATACCGTGACGGTCAGCGGCCACGTCTATTCGATTAATTACCTGACGTACTGGACGACATTTTGGAGCGTCCTCATAGGCTTGGCTGTGGCACTTCTTGGCGGCGTTGCGGGCGGCGCCATGCACCGCACGGTGGACGACCCGTACATCGACATCACCGGCGACGAGCCGGTGGTGCGTTCTGAGGTCGCCACTGCGGCCCCCGCAAGGGCCGGCGAGCCCACAGCCACTGTCCCTGTTACTACGGCACCGGTGGGGACCAGCGAGGGGAGTGCGCCGCTGGTGGACCAGACCACCGGCCAGGTCTACAGCCAGCCCAGGTGAGCTGAACCGCCAGGCAGGTCGTTGCGCAACCGCGCCCGCGCCCGCCCGGGGCGCTGTTGCGCAGGGCCCCGAGCGGTTGAGCTAACGACCGAACGGTTTAGGAGGCCAGGATTTGTGCCCCGCAGGTGAACGCCGCCGGGCCCGGTCTTTTGGCGACGCCCCGAGCTGCCAGGCTCGCCGCCAAGCCGATGCCTTGGGCCCGAGCAGCGAGGGCGTCGTAGCGTTGGCCGCCCTTTGGCGGGCTTGCCACCAGTCGGTCCTGGCTTCGTCAGCCAGTACCGAAATGGCCTTTTCCAGTTGAGCCTGCAGCTCGTCCCGCCCCAGGCCTGCCGCTATAGGCGACCCGAAAGTCACCGAGGTCTCGCCCGTGTAGATGCGCTTGGCGCCGCGTGGCCACAGCCTTCCCGTGCCATCTATGTGCACGGGGACCAGAGGCGACCCGGTGCGGGCGGCGAGCCAAGCCGCCCCGGCCGTGTGCTCTTGGCCCCAGCCGTCCGGGCTGCGACCACCTTCGGGGAATATGAGCAGGTTCCACCCGTCGGCGGCGAGCTGTTGGGCCAGGTCCACGGAGCGCCGGCTGACCTTGTTGCGCTCCAGGGGTATTGCGTTCAACGCGAACGAGAAGTAGACAGCCTTCAATTTGGTGTCGAAGAAGTAGTCTGCCGCTGCCAAAGTGACCAACCGGTGGCGCCAACGGTCGGGTAGTGCCGCCAGTAGGACGGGAGTGTCGAGGTGGCTCGAGTGGTTGGCGGCAAAAATGACGGGGCCGTCCACGTTTTCGAACCGGTCAAGGCCCCTGACCTTGGGGCGGGCCACGGCGGCGACGAATGGCCGGGTTATCCCCTCGGTGTACAGGGCGCGGGCCAGGCGGACAGGGTACTTCCTGGCCCACTCGGTTTCGTAGTGGACGCCGAGGTCGGGCCTTTTCGGGGGCCGAGGGACGCTGCTCGGCCAATCTGGCGCGCGCAGCGGGAAGTGGCCGAAGCGGTCAGTGAACATTGGCGAGCATGACCGGCGGGCAGCGCATGTACGTGATGGAAGGGTCATGCCCCACTTGGTCCTCGGCCATCTCCAGGGCGTCGGCGAGCGTGGTGGCGGGCTTGAAGCCCATCCGGCGTACCGCCTTGCGGTCGCCTCCGACGATTATCGTGCTCCCGGCGTACTCCAGGGCGTGCGCCCCCCAGTACCACATGTAAAACGGGTGGACACCGTGGTAGGCGTAGCTGGTGCGGTAAAGGTGCCGGTACCACTCGTCGTTGGCGAAGCGTTCCTCGTAGGTCTTTTCGATCTCCAAGGGGTCAGTGGTGACCGACAGCACTTCTTCGAAGAAATCGATGTACGACGGATGGTGCACGGGGTGGAAGGCCCAGGGGGTTGGGTGCGAGAGGATGATGACCCCCCCGGGGCGCAGGAGCGGCTTCCCAACGTAGAGGTTGAACCAGTAACCGAGGCCCATGCACATGACAAGCAAGGGGTTCATTATGGAATTTACGTTGTAGGGGCCGATATGGGGGAGGCCGAAGACCACGATGTCGGTTTGGCCTTCGACATCCACCAGTTGCTGGCGGTGAAGGTTGGCAATCGTGCGCGAGTGAACTGCCTCCACTTCGCCCGCCTGCACGCTGGTCATCTGGTGCGGAGCTTTGATGGAGTGGAAGATCGAGCGCCGGCTGGTCGGGCTCAGCAGCGACAAGCCTTGGGAGGACGCGAGGTAGGTGGCCCGGTCGCGCAGATCCCATTCCCATTCACGCTTTTGCAAGAACGACATTTGCGGTGGGAACGCGTCGTTGTTGAGCGTGGTCTCGATCTGGAATACCTTCACGTGCTCGTTGAGTAGCCGTCCGATGCGCCACGCCGAAGTGTGAAGCTCCGAATTGTGCCTGTCCATCAGCGAGCGGCTGTGCTGGAGGGTACGCACGTTGTGATGGTGGCGGACACTGCGGTAGCTCATCAGCCCTGTCGCGGTGGACTTATGGCCCCCGTCCATGGCTACGAGGTTGATGTTGACGTAGACGAGCAGGTCCGATTCGGCCACGCGCCGGTTGACCTCCACGTCCTCGCCGTGGTCGGTACGCCCGATATATGTGAGCCCGTCTGGGTCCTCGGCGTCGTGCTGGAGCAGGCGGCCGGAGGGGGCGAAGGCGTCGAACACCCTGTCGCCCAGGGCGTGGCGTAGCTCCGCGTCGGTCATCCGGCGGTGGAGCCCCAAGGCGGCGATCAGCACGACATCGTCGACCCCCGCCTGGGCGGCCAGGTCGAGGACGGCCTCGATGACCCTCTGGCGGTTGTCAGGGCGGCGCATGGGAGGCAGGGGCAGCGACAGGTCGTCGAAGGCGATGGTCAAGCGCATGCCCGCCCGCAGGAGCTCGGGCAGGGGAGCACTGTCGCCGACAGGTTCGGCGAGCGCCTTTTGGATGGCGGCGTCGGGGTCAGCGAGGGGGGCGAGCGGTTCTGGCGCGTAGATGACGCGGCTGCGCTCGGCTGGGAGCCTCTCCAGGCGGTAGCCCTCTCCGTGCCACATGAGCACGGGGGGAGTGGAGCGCTCTACTTCGAGTACGAACCCGGGACGGGGCATCGACTATTTCCCTTCCATTTGCCTACGTTTTTCGCCCCGCAGGTCGAAAACAACTTTGATGGCGCCACGCCGGCCCGCCTCGGCGGCGTGGCTGATGGCCTCGGCAGCTCTCTCGAGGGGGTACTTGGCGGACACGAACCGTGCCAGCCTGTGCTCTGCGATCATCTCGGCGGCGAGGTCGAAGCTGTGGCGGCCGCCCATGGCGGGCTCGGGGCCGTATGTATAGCTGCCGGCGAGGCGCACCTCACGTTGCCAGAGCGGGGTGAGGTCGACCTGGGTGGGGCTCGGCATCCCGGCGAGGACAACGGTCCCGCCCGGAGCCGTTACGGCCAAGGCGTCGGCCAGCGAGGCAGCTGAGCCGACACAGTCGTAGACGAGGGCGCACCCGCCCGAAAGCTGCCCGTTGTCCAGTACCCATCCTCCCGTGGCCCGGCGCACGGCGCGCCGGAGCTCACCCGGCTCCACTACAGCCCGAGCGCCAAGCTCACCGGCCCAGCGCTTTTGGTGGGGGTGCTTGGCAACGGCGATGGTGCTCAGCTCGGGCCGGTAGGACTTCAAGGCCGCGAGCGTACCGAGGCCCAGCGTGCCGGCCCCGATGACTACGGCGAGCTCTCCGTTGGCCGGCCCGGCCAGGGCGGCGTGCACAGCGCACGCCATGGGCTCTACGAGTACTGCGGCTTCGTCCGGCATGGTCACCTCGTGCAGCTGCGATTCGTGGGCGGCCATGGCCACGGACCATCCGCCCCCTGTGTCGCGGCAAAAGCCTGTTTGCAAACCGGGGGAAACCTCACCCGCGCTCAGGTTTTCGCAATGCCTCGAGCGTCCCTGCGCGCACGCCGGGCACGGTGGCACGACTCCGCGAGCGGCGCAGCCCAGTACGGGCTCGATCACGACGCGCCTGCCATCGCCCGTATCGGCCACGACCTCGTGGCCTGGCACGAAGGGGAAGCTGACGATGGGTTCGAACCAGCGCGACGACCGCGCGTCCACGGTGGCGAGGTCGCTGCCGCAGATCCCTGCCAGGCGGGGGTAAAGCCGTACCCAGCCCTGGCCCGGCAGGTCGGGCGGGTCGATGTCCTCGACTCGCAGGAACCGTCCGCCGGCACCGGCGCGCCATGACGACGCCACACGGGCCGCGGCGAAGCGGGCGATGGCGCGCTCGATCTGGAGAGCTTTCATACCTCTGTTAGACCTCGGGGAGTGCCTTTTCGGTCCATGACTGGCCCGAAAGGTAAAAGCCCGCGGTGGTAGCCGGGCGAACGTGGCCACTGCTCGACGTGCCAACCGCGTTTGCGGGCTATGGCGGCCAATTTGGTCTCAGGGTTTACGGCCACCGGGTAGCCGGCGACCTCGAGCATCGGCAGGTCGCTCGTGGAATCGGCGTAGGCGACGCACTCTGAGAGGGAAAGGCCGTGAGCGTCGGCATAGTCGGCCATGATCAGCGCCCGGGCCTCACCCGTCGGGGGGGCGTGCTCCAGCTCGCCCGACAGCGCTCCGTCGGGCGCCGGGCGCATCTGGGCGCATACCACGTCGTCGAAAAGGGGCCGGAACGGCTCGATCACGAAGTCAAGGGCTCCCGTGATCAAAAGCGTGCGGTGGCCCAGGGCGCGGTGCTGGCGCACCCGACGGATCCCCGCTGGAAATGATTTGGCGAGCAACAGGTCGCTCGTCAGGTCCCAGGACCCCTGGCGCAGGTCTCGCACGTCGGCGTCTTCATAACGCCGGTAAAACCAGCGCAGGAAATCTCCGCGGTCGACCATGTCGAGGGCCAGCATCCGCGGCGCTTCCAGGAGGGTTTTCAATGTGAAACGGGCCCGGTCCCCAAGCTCCATGCGCCGTGTGGCGAGCCAGGCGTAGCTGTCCACCACATTGGTGGCCACGAGGGTGTTCTCCAGGTCGAACACGGCCAGGTGACGCTCGGGCGAAAGCACCGCCCGCAGGCCCCGCTCTGCCCGGCTGAGCGCCGGCTTTGCCCGCCGCTGACCGGCAAGGCGCACCCTGGCATGGGCGACGACCGCGGGCAGGTAGATGTCGTGGCAGAAGTGCGACCAGTCGACGACTGCCGGGTCGAGGCAGAACTCCTCACGCTCGTCCGGGCTTAGCAGCTCCGCCAGCTCGAGCAGTCGCCGCACGGAGAAGATCGCCTCCGTCTCGGTGTAGGCGCCGTAGAGCTCGACGTAGCCGAGGGCCCGCTCAGCCTCGTCCCGGCGCTCCTCGACTCGAGTGGCGATCTCCGCCTTCTCACCGCGCAGGGGGAGGCTCTGGAGGACCTTTTCGGTTTGTCGCAGGACGCGCGTGGCCTGGCGCAGCTGGTTCTGTACCCGGCGCCGGCCTGGGAACTTCCATTCGGGGACCTCGATGGGCTGGCCCCTGTCGTCGGCGAGAGGGTGTTCGGAGAACCACTCGCGCACCAGGTTCACCAGCTGGCCGTAGCGCAGCGGGTTGCGGGCGCCTGACGCGGCGTGCACCACGTCCGGCTCGGCGAGGGGACCTCTGGCGGCGACGGCGATTATGGCCGCTACGACGATGTCCACGGGGATGACGTCGATGATGCCTTCAGGGATCCCGGGGAACTCCCGCAGGAGCCCCTTGGCGTAGCTGATGATGACCGGGTCGGCCATGCGGAACCCGCGGATCCACCCCGGGTGCGGCTCGGCCAGTGCAGCCTCGATGATCGACGGCCGCACGATGCTGACGGCCAGTTCGCCCCGGCCTTCCAGTAGCGCCCACTCGCCCAGAGCCTTGGAGTACGCGTAGGCATCGGGCCAGCCGAGGGCCTGGGCCCGGGCCTTGCCCAGCTCGACCATGCGGTCCTCCGCCCACTGCGCCCGTAGCCGCTCGGTCTTGTCGGCCAGCAGGGGAGAACCGGCTGCCCCCAGCTCGGCGCGCGCCTGGGCCCGTAGGCGGGCCAGGCGGTCCGGGCTGCGGCTCTCGGCCTCCACGTCAGAGCGCGACCGCCGGGCGTGTTCAACCTCCGCTCGCCACGGCACGCTCAATGCGAAGGGCGTCTTGGACAACGGCAGCTCGGGGGCGGGCCCTCGCCGGCTGCCCGCTACATAAGCGGTAGAAACGGCGACCAGGTGCGCCGCCGGCGCCAGCTCCCTCACGACGGCCGCAACGCGGGACGGTCCCAGAAGGTTGACCTCGACTGCCGAGTCCAGGGGGGAATCGAAGCTCACGGTGGCGGCGGAATGCACGACCGTCGTGCACCCTGCGAGCAGCTCCCGCCCCTCGTCGTCAAGGGCCAACCCGTCGACGGTGACGTCGCCTGCCACTGGGATCGCCCTGCGGGCCATCTCCGCGTCGAAGCGGTCACCCAGCTCACGGCGGAGGCGGTCGAAGCAATCGTTGCGCAGGATGTCCCGCTGCACCCGGTCCGCGGCCCCCCGGCGCCCCGGGCGCACCACGAGGACAAGCTCGGTGTCGGGGAGGCAGCGCAGCACCCTCTCGGCGATGGCCGTGCCCAGGAAACCTGTGGCGCCGGTCACGGCAATGCGGTGGCCTGCCAGCGCTTGTCTGAGCATCCTTTTTGTTTACCAGGCGGGGGGCCCCGGTGGCGAGCCTTGGGGCTGGGCCCGACTAGCGGGCCTTGGCGTCCTGCTTGGGTTTAGGCGGCGTATAACGCCCGGTCTTGGGCGGCACGGGGCGGCCGGTGGGAAGGAGCTCCGGTTCGGCTTTGCGACGCCCCCTTGCTGGGGTGGTCGCCGACGCAGCAGCGCGCCGCTTGGCCGGGTTGCCCGCACGCGCCGCTCCCTGGGTCGCCGCCGTGACATACTCCCGCTGCTCTTTGTTCATGCGGAACATGAGCATCCACATCACGTAGACGGCGGGTAGGGCGAACGCCACGTAGTTGAGCTGGGAATACCCTTTGGGATAGATGGACTCCAAGCCGAACACGGCGGCGAGCATGTAGACGATGCCGCTCCTCATCCGTAGGCGCCAACGCAGCGTGCCTGCAGCGATTGCCCCTATGGCCGCCAGCACCAGGCTGGTGAACGGGTGGAGGTAGGGCTTCATCTCCGTGACCGTCTTGCCGTGCTTGGTCACGAGAATGGGGCCGAAGTCCTTGCTCAAGTAGGACAGCAGGCCCAAAGCGATGAGCACGAGGGCGATGTACAGCCCGTACTTGGCTTCGTTCGGCCCCATGCCCTTGGTGGCCTGCTTGGCTTCCCGCGCACGTGCCAAGCGCTCCTGGCGTTCGCGCGACCGGGCCTCACGCTGCTCTGGGGTCAGGGGCTCGCGGCCCTGGCGTCGCAACAGGCTCATGACCCTGCCTCGCTGTTGTCGGGGCTGCCGTCCGGCAGTTGCTCGGTCTGGGGAGCGACAGGGGCACCCGGTACGGGCTTGCGCCCGATCAACCAGGGCCGCACCGTGACCGAGCTCTGCCTTGGGCCGAGCTGGGCGAGGGTGGCTTCCACGGGCAGGTCGGTGGGCGGGTCGCCCGAGGTTTCCATGATGATCGCCGGCTGGTTGCGGTCGGGTTCGAACGCTTGCTGGAGGCCGAGAGCGAAGGCTGTCATCACGCCGCCTACCGCGCTGGTGGCACGCCAACGCTCGGCCCTATCCGGCAATCCCGTACGGCGCGGCGCCTCGCTCTCCCTGATCTCGTCGGTCCCCGCTGGGGCCGCCATGCGGATGTGGCGCCGTCCCTGCTCGTCGACCGTCTCAACGGGCTCCCCATCGAGGAGCTCGTCGTCCTCTATGTACTCGTCGTCCTCTAAGTACTCGTCCGCGCTTTGTTCACCGGCGGGCGAAGAGGCGGTAGAAGGTTCTGGCTCGGCCACTCTTTCACGGTAGCGCCTGGGGACAGGGAGGAGGCTCTGCGGCTCGAGGAGGTTCGGCGGCTATCGTCTAGTGTCTAGGAGCCCGGGCGCTTAGCTCAGTTGGTTAGAGCGCAGCCTTCACACGGCTGAGGTCGGAGGTTCGAGTCCTCTAGCGCCCACCGCGCGTCGCCGTAACTCGCCCGGCGGTCTCAGCTGCCTGCCGGTACCCCTGCGAGGCCGTCGATGCTGGCGCTGTTGTTCTGCGTCCAGTACTCACGGACCCCGTCGGCCCCCTTGCGGGAGGCCCACTCGTCCATGGTGCGGCGGTGCTCCTGGAGCGGCATGAGCGGTACGCCGTAGCCGCACGAGTCGGAGATGCGCTCGACGTCCACTACCACGACCGAGCGGACGCCGGTGCCCTGGCCGCCCGGGAACCGGGCTTGCAGGTCGGCGAACTCTGCGTCAGTGGCCAGCACGGCGCGCCCTCTCCCGTGCAGGCGCACTATCCGCGGCGCCCCGTCGAACGCGCAGAACATGATGACGATCCGGCCGTTCTCACGTAGGTGGGCGACCGTCTCGACACCGCTACCGGTTTGCTCCAGGTACATGACCTGGCGTTCACCGGTGACCAGGAACTCTCGGCGGTTACCCTTCGGGGAGCAGTTCACGTGCCCCTCGCCGGCGAGTGGGGCGGTGGCGACGAAGAACACCGGCTGCTCCTGCATCCATGCGGCCTGCCGCTCGTCGATGCCCTCATAGGTGCGGCCCATGCCCCATTCTCGGAGCCAAGCCCGCAGCAGGCAAGTGCTTTTCATGTAGAGGCCTAGCAAATCCGGTCAAACCCTTCATAACACCGGGGTAAATGGGGGCGGCCTGCTCTCGTAGCGCTGGCCGCTCGGGCTGGTGAGCTCCAGCACGGCGTCGGCGCCGAGCTTGAGCCGCCAGCCTTTGTCGTGCCAGATGTGGTGGTGGCGGGTACAGGCCAGCACCAGGTTGTCAAGGCGCGTGTGG
>DASSZK010000247.1:0-11231 GCA_035702845.1 Acidimicrobiales bacterium | reverse complement strand
GATGCGATGTCGTCGAAGTGGCCCCGCCCGTAACGTCCTGCTAGCAGGCGCTCGCCATTGAGTGAGAGCGAAGGCGCCCTTGTGTAGCCCATCGGACAGAGAGGTTGCGCATGATCAGGGCGGAATCGAGGCTGCAGGTACCTCGCGGGAAGAGTGTTTCGTCATCGAAAACGCTTGATTTCATTTCACTTAGAGAGGCTGGCTCGGCGTCCCAGCATTCGCTCAATAGGCGGACGCCGTCGAAGGACTGCTGGCCTTGCGCCGGCGAGTAACCGACCGGTGCCATCTTGAAGAAGCTGGTTGCGTCATCGATGGAGCGAAAGAGCTCTCCAGTCATGGCTTTGGCCTGGTTGGCTGTCACTACGAGCCGGACTGAGTGGTCACGGCTGACTACCTCGATATGAAGGTCCTTGCCGGAGTCGTTGACGTAGAAATGGGCCAGGCCGTGCCGGCCGGGAAATACCCTGCCACCGGACAGGGAGATCATGCGAGAACCAGTGTCGCGTCGGGGGACGTAAACGCCCAGGTGGTGGCCGTCATCGTCGTCCCACTCCACGGCGAAGCGGTGAGCGACGTTCTCGCTGCTAAAGCCGAGAGCGGAGGGGGTGCCCGCCGGCCGCAGGGATTCGAGAGCGATGAAGCACACTCCGCCAACAGCCCAGCCCGAAACTATTTGGGGCCGGAACGGTGCGGGGAGCAGGTTCGCCACCATTTCCGGGTTTACGCGGTAGTTGACCAGCAGACGCCGTGCGATGGTGCAGTCGACTTCAGTCGTGAGCATTGCCGTACCCCTCCAGGCTTGTTTGAACGGTGCCCGAGCGTTTGCGCGCCTGGCGCAGGACTATCTGCTCGGGGCATACGGTGGACAAGAACTGGCCGACGCACAGTGCCAAACGGTCCTCTATCAGGCAGTAGTACACCCGGTTGGCCTCTCGGCGCTCGTCGACGAGCCCGGCAGACTTCAGCACCCCGAGGTGACGGGACACCGAGGAAGGCGTGATCGTGAAGCGCGAAGCGATATCGCCGGCTGTCAGCTCGCCTTGGCGCAGGTCTTGGAGGATCTGCCGGCGCGTCGGGTCGGCCAGAGCTCGAAAGACGCCTGTCGTTATGTCCACATGTTGATATTAGCCAAGTCTCGAACAAGCTGTCAATGCGGCTACCTTTTTTTGTGGTCAGAATGGCCGAACCTACGCCGTTCCACCGCTCACTTGGCCCGCCGGTAGCCGCCAGCATGCCGCCACCGCCGCTCGTCTGTGCATCTGTCCTGCTCCGGCGAGGGCTCCGCCGGAGCTGTGCCTGTTGCCTCATGTCAAATCCTCCGCCAAGGCTGGTTCGTTGCCTCATGAGGAACCTCCGCTTTGGGGCCGGCGTTGAAGGCTCTGTTCACAGCTGGTCGGACGGGTGCGGGAGCTTTGGAAAGTGCCATGTTCTCTAGGCGTGCGGTGAGCGCGGCGATCTGGCGGTACAGCTCGGCTGGCTTGATCTGCGCCATCGTCAGTTCGAGCTTTGCCCGGTCCTGGACGGCTAGCTCTTCCCAGGCGAGCGTGCGCTGGTAGGGGCTCTGTGCCCGGTCATGCCGTTTGGTGACCTTGGCGCCCTTGCGCTGTTCGGACGTCAGCTTCTGCTGGGCAAGCAGGTAGTTGGTATAGACCTGGTCCAGCTCCCAGATGTCGTTTAGGACCTTCAGCTCGCCAGGAGAGTCAAAGCGCAGGTAGCCGACTAGTTCACGCACGTGGGTCCAGTTCTTTTGCTCGACGTGGGCGCCGTCGTTCTTGTTGCCGGGCCGTGAGCGCGTGAAGGTGATCTCGTGCTCGGTGCAGTAGGCGAGCAGGTGGGCGTTGATGAACTCAGAGCCGTTGTCCGAGTCGATACCCACCACGGGGAAGGGGAACCGGTTGGTGAGGTACTGCAGGGCCTCAAAGACCCACACGGCGGCCTTGTTCTTCACAGAGCGGTTGGCCGTCCAGCCGGTGGCGATGTCGGTGACGGTGAGGGTGAAGCAGAACTCCCCTGTCGCGTTGCCGCCCTCGTGGCCCACCAAGTCGACCTCGACAAAGCCCGGGGTCCCCTCGCTCCACTCGGCCCAGGTCCTTATAGGGATCTGGGACTTCAACAAGGTGCCGGGCTTGGTGTGGCTGCGCCCCCTTGGCACCAGGCGCGCCCGCTCGGGGCCGAGCCGGCGGTCGATGGTGGCCGCGCTCATAGACACCAGCAGCGCCGCCTCATCCTCGCAGATCACGAGCTCGCCATCACGGCGGAGCAGCGGGACCAATATGGCGAGCATCGGCGCCAGGCGCTTACCTGCTGGTGCACGCGTCAGGCGCCAGCACATCTCCAGGGCTTCCACGAGCTCCTTTATGGCGCTCGGCGATGGTACTCACAAGCTGCCGATAAAGGCCGACTTGTGCCGGGAAACAGGCAAAGAAGCCGGCCAACAGGTCACGGTCCAGGTCGACGAACGCCTCGACGCGGGCTGAAAAAGCGCCACGCCCCCCACAGCGGCCAAGCATAAGCTCCCGCCTACGGAATGGGCTGTGAGTCCCTAAGAGCCGTGAGGTGTACGTGATGACGTCGTCCCAATGACGGCTTCGAGGTTTTGCAACCGCCCGGCTCAGACTTACGAAAGCAAGCCGAACAGTGGCAAAACTGGCGCGAGCCCTCCAAATTTGCCCATCAGTGCTGCCACTGGGTGATCTCCTGGATGTCCTTGTTGACCACAATGTGGGCGGTGGCCCCGTTTATGAGGGGGAGGTGGGGTGGTACATGGCCGATCTCGAGGTCGAAGACAATCGGGATGTCCAACATGCCCAGGGCGTCTACGACAGCATCGCGCTGGGTGAAGCCGCGCTCGGCAGGAGCAGAGGTGCGTCCGATGAGCACCCCGGCGGCGGCGTTGAACCATCCGGCGAGGCGTAGGTGGTGAAGGGCCCGGCAGATGTCGAACGCCGGGCCGGCTGCCGCCTCCAGGTAGACCAGAAGCGGGCCGTGTTCAGCGCCGAACCGAGCCACATCGCCGTAGGGCGTGCCCGCAAGGCGGCTTATCGTCTCGATGCAACCGCCGATGAGCCGTCCGGTCAAGTCCACTTCTCTGCCGCCCAATACCTCCCAGTTGCCGCGTCCGACCACTTTCCACTCGGTGGCGTCCGCCCGGTCCTCGAAGGGCCAGTAGCCGGCGATGATGCCAGGAGAGCGTTGGCTGACGGGGCCGTTGGCTGACACCAGGTCGAGCCAGTGGGCGAGCCCGGAAGGGGCCTTATAAGGCGTGTCGGCGAGGTTGTCCCCGTGGACGGTCGCAAGGCCCGCCCGCAGGGTCAGCGGCAGCATCCAAGTGGACGAGTCGGAGAAGCCGACCACCCAGGTGGGCGCAGCGGCGGCAATGGCCTCGTAGTCGAGCAAGTCGACCAAGTCGATGGCCGTTTCGCCGCCCCAGGGCGGGACGACTGCTTTGATGGCCGAGTTCGTGAGCATGCCCGTCAGTTCACGGGCTCGTTGTTCCCGGGGAGCGCTGACGTGACGCGCCCCGTCCATGCAGTCGCCCACCTCGACCTCGTACCCGCGCGCCTCGAGCCAAGCGGTGCAGAACCGGATCCGTTGGGCGGCGGCGCCGGCCACACCTGAAGAAGGCGAGGTGACGCCGATCCGAGCGCCGGGCGCAAGCGGCGGCGGGAAGCGAAGATGCATCCGACGATTCAACTGCAACAAGCCGGAGATGGCAGTGGTTTTCAGGTTCGACGCCTACCGCTTGGTCTTTGCCGATCCGTTCAGCCGAACGGCCACGCAGATGAGAGCCTTGAGCGCGCCCGCATCCAGAGCGTCTCCCTCCCGGACGTCGATGGCACGGACGGTCTTGCTGTCGAGGCGCGTGTTGAACAGGCCGCCGGGGTCTTTTATTGCGGCACCTTTCGGGAAAGTCAGCCTCACTGCGCTCTTCAGCATCTCACCGGTGCAAATGATGCCCTGGTGGGCCCACACGGGGACACCTTCGGGCTTTGAGGGCTTTTTCCACTTCACTTCCTCTACGACGCCAGGGTCAGCGCTCAGTACAACCGCACGCAATTGAGCGAGTGTCTCACCTCGCCACCCGTCTGCGTTCTCGATGATGGCATCGATTTCCTCGGATTCTGGGCTGTGCGTCACGTGGGCTCCTTCCTCGGCGCTTTCTGCAAATCGTGGCACAGCCGTCGCTGCGCGATGTGTCTGTCGGCCAGTGCGCTCACGCTGCTATTCGTCGGGTAGGGCCGCGAAGTCGCGCTTGGCTTGGCGGTACCCGCCCATCCCCGAGATCGGGTGCTTCCAACGTCCCTTCATGTCGCGATGGGCGGCTTGGTGGTGCTCGTCACCGCCGTCGACCATTTCCCGGAGGTGGCGGTCCTGCGCCTTGATCACCTCGTCGGCGGTAGCCCCACGGTGGGCCAGATCGCAGGGCCCACCCAGTTGTTTGCATGTCATCGTCTTCATCTGTCGCATATCCCTTCAGTGGAGTGGTTGTTTGTTCTTGTAGCCAACCGCCAAGGGCCCGGAGTTCTTGAACCAGCGGTCCCTGTCGTACCTGGTGTCACCAGGCGGCGCCGGCGGGCTGCTTTGTCGTGGCATTGAGCCGGTTGAAGAGGTTGGTCGTCGCCACCCACAGGACGAGCCCGGCCAGCTGTTTGTCGTCGAAGTGCTTGGTCGCCTCGTTCCATACCTCGTCGGGGACGGGATCGGCCTGGTCGGCCATCCGGGTCATGGCCTCTGCGAGTGCCAACGCCGCCCGCTCGCCCGCGCTGAAAAGGTCAGTCTCGCGCCAAGCCGCCACCGCGAACAGCCGCTCGTCGCTCTCGCCGGCGTTCTTGGCGCTTATGGCACCGCTATAGACACAGGGGCTGCACCCGTTGACCTGGCTCGCCCGGAGGTGGGCCAGTGCCATCGTGGGGCCGGGGACGCCTGCGCCGTGAGCAGCCTCGATGATGGATTGGATGCCCTTCATGGCCTCGGGGAGGAAGCTGGCTAGGTTCCTCATTCGTGCTGTCATGGTCTTCATGACGCGCCGGACGGGCACGGTGTGACAGCCCCGGGCGCTAAGCCGGTCACTGGCGAACCCGGCCGGTATTGTCACATTTCCGGCGTCCAGCGCGTCAATCGGAGGACTATGGACGAGAACGTGGCGGCCCTCTTCGAGGCCAATCGTCAGAGGCTGCAATCGGTGGCCTACCGCATGCTCGGGTCATTGACAGAAGCCGAGGACGCCGTACAGGAGACCTGGGTGCGTCTCAGCCGGTCTGATGCCGATGCCATCGACAACCTGGGAGGCTGGCTGACGACCGTCTTGTCCCGGGTATGCCTCGGAGTGCTCCGTACCCGCCGGAGCCGGCCCGAGGAGCCGATCGCCGACGACGAGCCCGACCCCGGCTTGACCGGCCCAGAAGAAGAAGTACTGCTCGCCGACACCTTGGGGCCCGCATTGCTGGTGGTGCTCGACAGTCTCGGCCCCACTGAGCGATTGGCCTTCGTGCTCCACGACCTCTTCGCCATCCCCTTTGAAGACATTGCGCCCATTGTCGACCGCTCACCTGCTGCGACGCGCCAGCTGGCCAGCCGGGCACGGCGACGGATCCAGGGTGTCGACGGAGCCCATCCTGGAGACAGGCGTCGTCAACAGCAGATCGTCGAAGCGTTCCTAGGCGCATCCCGCCGCGGCGACCTCGAAACGCTGATATCGCTCCTCGACCCCGATGCCGTGCTCCGAGCCGATCGCGCCGCGGTCAGGTCGGCTACGGCGAACCGCGATCGCGGCGCGCCTCTCCTGGCTCCCGAAGTGCACGGCGGTCCGGCCGTCGCCGCCGCATTGTCCGGACGGGCCGCAGCGGCGCAGCTGGCGCTTATCGATGGCGCACCAGGAGCAGTCTGGGCGCCCAGCGGACGGCCCCGGGCGATCTTCGCGTTCCGTACCATCGGCACCGTAGTCACCGAGATCGAGATCATCACCGAGCCGGCCGTAGTCAGAGCGCTGCCGGTCCAACTGCTCACGCAGTAGGCGGGAAGGCAGCTCGTGACGAGGACGCATCAGCGGTCGCACGCCAAGCCGCCGCATACACCTGCTTGTGCCCTACAGAATGGAGTGACCATGGCAGCTGAGATAACTAAGACGAAGGCGGTCAGAGTCGAGTTCAGCGCGACGGTGGGCACCATTGGTACGACAAACCTCGTGCGCCTGCCGGAGCCGGCAAGCCGGCAGCTGCCATCCAGGGGACAGGTCGCAGTCCGGGGATCCGTGAACGGCTATGAGTTCCGCACTGTGATCGAGCCGGACGGCGATCGGGGCCACTGGATGAAAGTTGACCCGCAGTTGCGACAACGCGCGCATGTCAACCCAGGCGACCATGTGACTATCGCCCTTGAAACGACGCCGGACTGGCCCGAACCAGATGTGCCGGACGACCTCAGAGCGGCCCTGGCCGGTGCGCCGGCGCACATCACCGAAATGTGGGCCGACATCACCCCGATGGCGCGATGGGAATGGGTGCGCTGGGTCAGTGCAACCGCGAACCCCGCCACCCGTCAACGGCGCGTCGAGGTGACGATCTCCAAGATGGAAAACGGGAAACGCAGGCCGTGCTGCTTTGACCTATCAGCGTGCACCGACCCTAGGCTGGCCAAGAACGGCAAACTGCGTTCAGACAACTGAGCTTCCCAATGGCCCGATGAGCGGCTGGCATTCCGGCCGTCACCATATGGGTGCACCTGCTTGACTCGCGTGCGATGAGCGACAACCGGCTCCTTCTAACCTGCGGGCTGCCTGGGGCAGGCAAGACCACGCTCGCAGCTCGGCTGGCATCGGAACGCGGAGCGTGCGCCTGACGAAGGACGAGTGGCAATGGGCCCTTGGCTCGACCCCGTGGGACAGGACCACTGGGGAGAAGATCGAGCAGCAACTCTGGCGCTTGGCTCAGGAGATCTTGAGCCTGGGGTTGAGCGTCGTGCTCGACTTCGGGCTCTGGGGGCGGAGCGAGCGTGACGAGATGCGGACCGTAGCCCGCCGTCTTGGCGTGGGCGTGGAACTGCACTACCTTGAAGTGCCTGTCGAAGAGCTCTGGCGGCGCATCGAAGCTAGGAACGCGGCACCACCATGGGAGGGCCAGCGGATCACCCGAGCCGACCTTGACGAGTGGGTGGCGAAGTTCCAATCCCCCGATGCTTCAGAGCTTGCCCTGTTCGACGCCCCGCCCCAAGCGCACTGAGCTGGAGGGCCAGCTAGGGTACACGGGGCCCGGTTCGGGCTCGAGCAGCCCCCTATGAAGACTGGGACTTTGGCCGCTCTCTTCTTAGGATTGTGGCCGGGGCCCGGCACGGGAACCCGGCCGCCTGTGACCTACGATCGTCCTCGTGGAGCTTACGATTTACGAGGCCATGGGCGGAGCCGACGCTCTCCTAGCGCTCGCTGAGGCGTGGCACCGACGATGCCTGGCGGACCCGGTGCTGGCTCATGCCTTTGAGGGGGGCGTCCATCCGCAACATATGCAGAGGCTCGCCGCCTACTGGTCGGAGCAACTCGGCGGCCCGGCGCGTTCGCGGCCGCGCTCGACGATGCCGGCATCCCGACTGATGCGCGTCTACGGTTCCAGCTAATCGCCTGGTTTACCTGGGCGACGGCCGTGCTCAACCACCGGTGGGCCTCGCCCGACGAGGTCCCGAGCGACCTGCCGTTGCCCTTGTGGAGCTGGGAAGGGACCGAGGGCTGGTAGGGACTTGGAAGATGTGCTCCGGGTTCGCAGGAGTTCGAGCATCCAAGGCGGTGACTATTGGGGAAGGGCCGTTGACGCCCACGTCCGCGTGATCAGCGCCCTACAACCGACCGCGCTGCCCGGCTAATGAAGCAGCGGTCGTTGTGCCTCGATCAGGTGCCGGGTCGAATGTGCGACGAACGGTCGGCCGTCGCGCATCTGGGTGTCGAGACCTGCGAGCTTGTCGCGATATTTCTCGACGGAGAAATCCGGTACCCACCAGACGCACTTGCGAAGGATCCACACCACCGCGCCCACGTCGTAAAGCTCCATGCGGCACCTGGCGGTCCGCAGGCCGGTGACGACCAGGCCTGCGGCTCGAGCGCCGGCACATTCAGCCTGCGGATCTCGCACCTGACCGGTTCGTGGTAGGGGGCCGAGAAAGTGCTCGATCAGCTCGTACGCCGACCTTGGACCGACATGCTGCGCGAAGTAGTAGCCGCCCGGGAGGAGGACGCGGTATACCTCTTCCCAGTCTGGCTTCACCGGGTGACGGGCAGTCACCAGCTCGAACGATTCCTCTTGGGCGTCCTTGACAGTCTCGATGACTTGCACTCCACGGGGGCCCAGTAGCCGGCGGGCATGGTCTGCGTTGGTCGGCCAAGCCTCGGTGACGACCATCCGTGGCGGCAACGTCGGTGCCTCAGCGATAACTTCGCCTCCGCCAGTGTCGATGTCCAGGGCGGACCCGACCCGGCCGAGCCGGTCCGCTAGGAGCCTCGCATAGCCCCAGGGAGGGCGCTGTTCGGTTGCCCTCCCGCTAAGCCAATCGAAACCCCACCCTGTGATATCAGCCGCGGCGGCTTCACTTACCAGCTCGTCAAAGGACCGCACCATAGCATCATCCCAATTCTTCTTAACGGCCGTCAGGCTCCTCGTCGCTACGAGTCGGTGATGTCTTTCGGCGGCCAGTCGGCTGGGTCAGCGTCCCAGGAACCAGGAGGCTGGCGGAGCCGACCGGGCTCAACGCAGTCCGCGTACGCCCAGGCGTCCGGATCGCCTACTCCCGCATCGACGGACCGTTGATGGCCGATCGGATCGACGGGCCCGTAGCACCAATCGCAGTAGGGCTGCTCCGTTGTCATGCCCTCACACTATCTTCGTCGATTATGGAGCGTTCTGCTTGGCCATGGGTCTCGCCGGTTGGTGGTTGGCCGTCGTCAGGCGAGAAAGGTCATCGTGTAGAGCGGCATTTGTGCCGTTCGTTCCTGGCTCAGGAGAGGTAGGGGTAAGTGCATCGGACATTTGGGAGTGGCGCGTCACCAGGAACGTGTTTGGGCAGACGGGACGCTAGCGGCATTATCATCCGAGCAGTGCCTACCCTCACCAACAAGACAGCGGTGGTTATCGCGGCGCTGGCTGCGGTAGCCGGCCTTGCCTCGAGCGCCGGCGCGCTAACGGTAACCGCGATCGGAAATGAGCGCGCGACGGCTCGCCGAGCTGAGAACCCCGAGGCCCCCGCGTCCAGGTGTGGGACGTTCCCTCTAGTTTGGCCAAAACGGCGAGGACAAATGCGAGCGGCAGTCAGTACCGGGCAGTTCGAGACGACGCTCGCGGGGTCCCAGGCGCCCGGGGAGCCATCGCCTGGCGGGGGAGACGAGGGGAGCACCACGTTGCAAGACGCCGAGCTCTCGGTCTCGCGCCATGGGCACACGCTCATGTCGGTCCGGCTCCAGCCCCCCCCGTCCACGGCTGCGACGCCGGCCCACCGGGCAGAGCTCGCCGTCACGTCTCTCGCCGCACCCGTTGATGCGCCCCTCTGTGTAGCCGATTTCGGCGGCCGCGATCCTGTAAATGTCATCCTTTTGGGCCTGTTCGATACTTGGACCAAGCGCAGCTGGGTCTACGCCTACTCCCTAACTGGCCGAGGTGCGCTCGTGCCCCTCGTCCACCAGGACCTGGGCAGCCCGCGCGGCGCGACCGTCGAAGCCGTTGCTGGCCACGCCATTTTGCTTACCGCAGACAACGCGTTCGTCTACGTCTTTGCTCCCTTCGCCGGCTCGGCGCCTCCGGTACGCGTACTCTCACTTCATGGCCAACGGTTCGTCAATGCGACTAGGGGTTATCCATCGATTGTGAGCAAGGACGCCAGGATGTGGTGGCACGTCTACAGCTCGCCCGGCATAGGCGGCAGCCTGGGAGTACTGGCCGCTTGGGTGGCGGACGAATGCGTGCTCGGGAAGGGCCATATTGCCTGGGCGACGGTGCGGCGGCTCCAGGCGCAAGGCAGCTTGAGCAGCAAAGTCGCTGACGGCTACCCCTCTGGAGCCGCATACGTAAAAGCCTTGAGATCGTTCCTGAAAAAGCGGGGTTACTGCGCCAGCTGACATGGCAGAGGCGGGACCGGGCACGCTTGGGGAGCATCACTGCCAATGCGGGCTGAGGATCGTGGCGTAGCCTGGGCCGATGGCCGCCGACTTGCAGGTGCACCGCATTGACTTCGGGTACTTCGTACGTCCGGCCGCGGAGACCGCCACGAGCACGGCGCGAGTGGAACCGTGCTTAGGGTACATGGTGGCCCATCCCGGCGGCGTGCTCCTGGTTGACACCGGTATGGGTTCACATCCCGATGTCGACGCTCATTGCCGGCCCCGCCGCATCGGACTTGACGCTGCTCTCGCCGCTGCGGGGGCTCGTCTTGGCGATGTACGCCAAGTAGTCAATTGCCACTTGCATTTCGACCACTGCGGAGGTAACCCCCAGCTGGCCGGTCGACCCATCTTTGTCCAGCGAGGCGAGCTCGAAGCCGCTCGACAGCCCGACTACACCCTCCCCGATCTCATCGATGCCCCTGGGACCAACTATGAGGTACTTGATGGTTGCGCCGAGGTGCTTGAGGGTATCCACGTGGTCCCGACTCCCGGGCATACGGCTGGCCGCCAGTCCGTCGTGGTCCGACAATCGGATGGGACCATTGTTGTGGCCGGCCAGAGCCATGACACTGCGACGCAATTCGGTACCGACATCTTGGCGGCTAGAGCCGTTCGTGACCGTCATAGCAATGGTGACGTGTATGTCAGCCGCGAATGGGTGGAGCGCCTGTTGGCCTTTGACCCTCGGCGCGTCGTCTTCGCTCACGATCAAGCCGTATGGGAACCCTAATCGGCGCCCAGGTGTACCAGCCCGGCGCTAGTCGGCCTAAAACCGCAGGCGTCGAAGTAGAAGGGCGCCAGCTCCGTGTCGAAGTCGACGTGCAGCCACTCGCAGCCGGCCGCCCTTGCCTCGCTGGTCGCCAAGGCTACAACTTCGGCGCCTATGCCCTGATGCCGGCACGAACGCGACACGAGCGTATCCAGTAGGAACGCGTGCTTGTAGCCGTCCCAGGCAACGTTTACGAAACCTGCAAGAGCCGATGTGTCGCGGGCGCAAACCCAGCCGAGGCTGTGACGGGTTACCTGCGTCGCCCAGTCGATGCGCCTACGAGGCACGTGGTTAAAGCCGTCAGTATGCAAGAGCTCTATCTCCGCGTTG